>JAKFYL010000114.1 GCA_021730845.1 Planctomycetota bacterium
AACACCTTTGGTGCCAGGCTCGATTTCAGCGCGCTGCATGGCGCGCTGAAATCGAGCCTGGCACCAAAGGTGTTGGAATTGAGCCTGGTACGGTACCGACACCAAAGGTGTTGGAATTGAGCCTGGTACGGTACCGACACCAAAGGTGTTGGAATTGAGCCTGGTACGGTACTGACAGGTCGGGCCCCAGGTCGCGTGCCCTCGCAGCGGGCGCTAAGCTTCCCGGGCGAACAGAATGAACCAAAATCAAGCAGAGCCCGCGAAGTTTCCTGCGCGACGTATCGAACTGCTGCTGTTCGTGGTGGCTTCGATCCTGGCTTGGTTTGCGCTCGACCTGCGCCGCGATCGCACGCTGGATGGAAAGCTGGGTAGCGACGAACCCGAGTGGATTGCCATGTCGATCCTGCACTGGCAGCAGTTCACCGGCGATGGTTTGGCAGCCGGAGCGGACCTCGAAGTGGCTGCCCAACCCTCGGACACCTCCTCTGCGACGGATCCAAGCCCCAGTTCGCCCTGGAGCGCTGGCGTGCAAGCCACCACGTTCGGCTACATGAACCCATGCTTGCCCAAGTTGCTGTGGGGTGCACTGTTTGCGTTCGCTGGCTTTCGCGAGGCGTCGCCCTTTGCCTTTCAGCGCTTCTACGCCAAGGCGCCAGCCCGCAAAGCGCCTGCCTGGGACAAGCTGCGCCCCGTGGAGCCACTCGCCAGGCAGAGTGTGCAAGCGCTGGCGGCAATCTGCGCGGGCCTGATCGCCTTGGCCGCGCGCCGCAGCGTGGCCGGCAACTGGGGTTGGCTCGCGGCAGTCTTGTCGCTTGGACTCTGGATCGCTTCGCCGCTGGTGCTGCGGACCGCAGGCGTGATCCGCACCGACTATTTCATGCTGCCCTGGGTCCTGGCGGGACTCGTGCTCGCCTTAGGGCAAAGCGCCGCGCTCGCGGGCGGCGCAGGATCTGGGCGCCGGCTGTGGGTGTACGCGTGGCTGGGAATCCTGGGAGGCCTAGCGACATCCAGCAAACTCAACGGAGCGCTGCTGCTCGTGTGTGCCGGTGCCTGGCTCGCCAGCGCCTGGGTCGTTGCGCCGCAGGGTGAGCGGCTCGATTTGGCGCGCCGATCGCTGACGAGATTGCTCGTGTGTGGAGCGCTCGCTTTTGGGGTGTTTTTCGTCCTCAATCCGCGCCTGTGGTCGGGCCCGGTGGACGGCGTGCGCGACATCCTGGCGCGCTGGGATGCGCTGATCACGTATTTCCAAGACGAATGGGCGCAGCGCACCGGCGTGGAAGTCGCTCGCAATCTGCCCGAGCGGCTGTCGCTGTACGCGCGCAAGACTTTGTCTCGCGACGAACCGATCGGAGCACTGACCGGGTCAGCATGGATCGGCGGCGCCGCGCTGGCCGTCGGCTTGGTGTCACTCTCCTGGTCCGCGCTGCGCGCGAATCAGATGGAGCGTACGCGCCACGGCATACTGCTCGTTTTCGCCCTCGTGTTCCTGCTCGGCACAGCGCTGTGGCTACCCTTGGACTGGGAGCGCTTCTACCTGACCGGACTACCAGCACTCATTCTGCTGGAAAGCGTCGGCATCACGCTAGCCATTCGGCATTGCTTGCTCCGACGCAGCTGACAGGGTAGGTGAACAACAACTCCGGTCAACCGGGCCCCCTGCCTCGTTCCTACTCCAGTTCCATCGTCAGCTTGAGTTCCGAGACTGTGCCTGCAACCAGATCGACCTCTTGGGCGCCTGGCCGACCCGGCCTACTACGGCCCGTCGGCGCCTTAACGCTTACGACATAGAGCCCAGGCTCAAGGCAGTTCAGGCGATACGGAGGCCCTAAAAAGCGAAAACCCTTTCCTCCCAAACTGGCCCTTACAGTTCCGCCAGGGGCTGACCTTAAAAGCTCAGGCATGAGCCCCGAGAGTGTCTCGACAGGAACGTCCACCGCAGGCGGAGTGATGTCGCCCACTAGAGGGCCGGAGTACACGTGCCCATCTTGATCTCGAATCGAAATTGACAGGCTGGCAGCCGACGACCAGTCCCATTCCAGCGCAACGCTTTCATTGGGTTCTAGACGGAAGACGTTTGCCGCGGTAGGCGCTAAGTGCTTAATTTGATACGTGGTTCCAATGCTCCAAGTGTAGGTGCCAGCTGGAATCGGACCCAACTCGCACTCGATGCCGTTCCAACTTCGAAGTGGGTATTTCCAGTCCTGGCCCAACTCGTCAACGAGGCTGAGAAGGTACACCGGCTCAGGACTAGATTTCAGTTCTAGGCCTGGCCCTGCCCCAGCCACTCGGACCCGCACGCTACCGAATCCACGGCACAGTTGTTGCATTTGCACGATCGTCTTGGGAACGCCCGTACGGATGGACGCCGCCCAGGCTTCGAATTCAATCGGTGTATAGCCTGGTGCCGCGATCATGAGCTGCACCGGTCCGATTTCATCTTTGCTGTGCGAGGAACGGAATAGATACGTCTGCCGCCTTGGACCGGAGGCATGATCGACTCGAAACTCGCTTGGCAACCCAGCCAAAAACGCTACAACGCTTGGAACAAAAGCGATCTCTGCTTGCGGGTCCTTCTCCTTCATGGTGAATGAGTAGCCGCTGCGACCGGCACCGCCAGCGAACTGGATTGGTCTCCTATCTTGGTCAACGTATTCCACGTGCAGGGCGTATCCCCAGGCCATGTCTATCGCAAGCGGCTGGTCGCCAGATCGAACATCTCGCGTTGGGGCTACTTGCATTAGTCCGCCGCCTCCCGCTAGCAGGCCGTACGTTCGTCGTGGATCCACGGGGATCTCGAACTGACCGAGCGCATCCGTCTCTGTACTCGGGTGCTCTGGATCACTCACGACGTCCTCCCAGCTCAAGTTGCTGGAAACTCTCATTCCGCCATGCTGCGGGAACGCCAGCACCGTAATACCACGAGGTGCCGGATTCTCGGCCACACGAAGGGAACCCCGGATCCATCCTGGTGCCTTCAAGACGATTTTCAACGTAGGCTCCTGAATGCCGGGCTCCAGATCGAGCGCCGCGAGATCGAACGACGCGGCTGTCGGCGCAAAATCTGGATGGCTGGCGATCACTTCTCCCGCCCGCGGCTCGTCCAAGCTCAAGGCAAGCACACCGCTCAAAGTCGTTCGTCCCAAAGCCACTGCCGTGCCAAATTTCCGGAGATAAATTTCCGCGTTCCCGACGGGTCGATCACCGTCATCCACCACCAATACCCAGAGGCGCGCCTGGCCTGCGGACGTGGAAGTCAGGTCTACCGCGATGTCTGCGTTCGGTTGACTGACCGTCGTCCGCGCTACCGGAGGAAAAAGCTCCTTGTCCTTGTGTGAGACTGTCGGGTTACCTACTTCCTCCGTGTTCGCGGCTTCGGAAACGGGCTTCGACCTGGAAGCAAGCACCCAAGCGATGCCCCCGACCAACAGCGTGGCCAAGCTCGCAATCGCGATTCGGCTCCGATCGGCGCGTTTCATGAATGGCTAACCTATCCTCGCACAGAGCTTGTGCTGAAAGGCCTACGGTCCCCCGACGCACGATCCGAAGACCGTGCTCGAATCCCATACCCAGATCTAGACGCAAGTTCCCGAACCCTGACAGCCGGGATTGGTGCAGGAGCCGATGAGAAGGTGCGTTGTGCCCCCTTGACCATCCGGCACCATGGCAATCTTGCAGCACTCGGGTTGCGGACCAACGGAATTGCATCCACAAACGCGAGCCAAGCCCCCGCTTGGGAGTTGTACTACGAAGGATGTGCAGCCGTCGTCGCACGGCAGCGGGCAGGGATCTAGTAGGGTACCGGTGTTCGTGTTGCAGCCGCTGACACACCCGTCAGCTTTCGCTCGGCCTGCTAGAAAAAGCACGCACACGACCGAACTCAACCACAAACCCGCTCGGAAGAACTTCTTGGTGTCAAACCGAAGCCACCAGACTCTTTGAGACTTGGTGGAAGGCGCCAAAATCGAATGTCTGCTATTCATGGTTCGATGCTCTCTTTTGTTGTGCCGATGAGTGCGTCGACGCCGCTTCTAGGGCCGTCATTGCAGGACAATACCCCCCTTTTTTTCAGAATTGCAACAAGTTTTCAGAATTGCAGCAATCTGCTGGAAAGCCTCTGCATCACGCTAGCCATTCGGCGTGCGTTGCATCGGGGTTGACGAGAGCCGGAGTTCTCTTCTGGTCGCCGCCGGAGCCGCCCCGAACAAGGCCTTCAGCGCGTCGCGGCCGCGGTGCTACGCAGTTCAGCGCACACCAATTGGCCTACTTCGCTGGTCTTGTGCATGCCGGTGCCGACGCCTTTGAGGCGTTTGCTGCGCAGGAGTTCGATGACGGCGCGCTCGAGCGATGCACAGGCCTCTTTCTGGCCCAGATAGTCGAGCATCATCGAGACGGCCATGATGGCTGCGATCGGAGAGGCCACGTCCTTGCCCGCGTGCTTGGGCGCGGATCCGTGAATGGGCTCGAACAGACTGATCTTGCCTGGGTGCAGATTCCCCGAAGCCGCGATGCCCATGCCGCCTTGGATCATGGCGCCTAGGTCCGTGATGATGTCGCCGAACAAGTTCGGTGCCACGGCCACGTCGAACCACTCGGGATTCTTGACCATCCACATGCAGGCGGCATCGATGTAGGCGTGGTCGGTCTTGACGTCGGGGAACTCGCGCCCCACTTCGGCGAAGGTGCGCGTCCACAAATCCTGAGCGCGTATCGCGTTGGCCTTGTCAATCAACGTCAACTGCTTGCGCGGGCGCGTCTTGGCCAGGCCGAAGGCGTAGCGGATCACGCGCTCGACGCCTTCGCGCGTGTAGACCATGGTTTGCATGGCCACTTCCAGGCGCTGACCTTTGTGGGCGAAGCCGTGGGCGCCGACGTAGGCATCCTCGGTGTTCTCTCGCACGAAAATCATGTCCACGTCGGCCGGGCCCTTGTCCTTGAGCGGGCACAAGTCTTGGTCGTACAGCTTGACCGGCCGCAAGTTCACGTACAGGTCCAAGTCGAAGCGCATGCGCGCGATGATGCCGTACTCGATCAGACCGACCGGAACGCGCGGGTCGCCGATGGCGCCCAAATAGATCGCGTCCATGCCTTTGACTTCCTCGAAGGCGACGTCGGGAAAAATCTCCTGCGTCTTGAGGTAGTGCTCTGTTCCAAACGGAAACGCGTGCTTCTTGAAGCGCAAGCCGTAGATGCTGGCGCACAGATCCAATACGCGCATGGCTTCGCGCGTCACTTCGGGACCGATGCCGTCGCCGGCGATCACTGCGATGTTGAATTCTTTCATGGTGCTTGGCGCTAACGGGCCACGGCCGCTTTGCGGCGCTTGAACATGCCGGGACTGAAGGAGCTGATGTGGCCTGCGACGGCGCTGGCGGCCACGGTCAGGGGCGAGGCCAAGTACAGCTTGCCTGGCCCGCTGCGTCCGCTGAAATTGCGATTGATCGCGCTGACGGTGACCTGTTCCTTGTTCGCGCTGACACCCGGGCCGCAGCCGATGCAGGCGCCACAGCCGGGCTCGATCACGCGCACTCCGGCGCGCTGGAAAATGTCCAAGTAACCGCGCTGGCGCGCGTACTCGCGCACCGATTCGCTGCCGAACTGGATGAACATCTGCACTCCGTCGGCAACCTTGCGATTTTCCGCCAAGGCCTCGCCCAGGACTTGGGCGTAGAAATCCAGGTCGTGTTCCTTGCCGGCCGTGCAGGACCCGGCATAGGCGATGTCGATATCGACCTGGGGCAAGTCCGCGATACGTGCGCCGAAGGTCGGGTCGCCGGGTTTGGCGACCATGGGTTCGAGCTTGGCGAGGTCGATCTTGTGCACGCCTCCTGCGTACACCGCGCCGGCGTCGGGCCGCACGAAGCGAGCCTCGATCTGCGCGCGCGGCACGCTGCGTCGGGCGGCCAGCCACTCGAGCGTGGCCGCGTCCGCTTCGCAAATGCCCGAACGCGCCGAGCACTCGGTAGCCATGTTGCACAAGGTGGCGCGCTCGTCCATGGACAAGTTGGATAGCCCCGGGCCACCGAACTCCATCACCCGATCGAGCGTTTCCTCGCGCACGGCGTAGGTAGCCAGGATGTGCAAAATCAGATCCTTGGCCGTGCAATCCGGGCGCAACCGGCCAACCAATTCGAAGCGAATCGACTCGGGCACCTTGGCAAAGGTGAACCCGGAGTAGATCAGGCCGGCATACTCGGTGGCGCCGACGCCCCAGGTCAGGGCATTGTTGCCCCCGCCCATGCAGGTGTGGCTGTCGGTAGCTTGTATGAAGTCGCCCGGATCGACGAAGTGCTCGCGCGCGACCTGGTGGCAGATGCCTGGCGAGATCCCATCCTTGGCCGAGTAGTCGCGCACATCGGTGTGGCGCTGGAATTCGTTCTGCAGGCGCCGCAGGGTTTCGATCTCCGCTTGGAACGGCCGCATGCGCTCCACGCCGGTGGCGTACAGCAAGTGGTCTTCGAATACCGCGAACTTGGCCGGGTTTTGCACGCGGTATCCGCTGCCGTATTCGCGCTCGAGGAAATAGTGCACCTGGGCCGTGGTGAACTCGTGGCTGTAGCCTCCGTCCACCTTGACCAGGCAGGCATCGTGGGGCTTGAGGTAGCGTGCAGCGTGACCCGTCGCCTCGTCGCGGGTCATCAAGTGTGCGGCTAGGATTTTTTCGGCCATGGTCATGGGCCGGGGAGCGTGGCGCGGAGCCTCGACGGAAACTTCGCCGCTTTGGAAACGCGCGGTGAACGGGAATAGCCCGCCGCATTCCAAGATCGCGCGCGTGACGGCGTCATAGTCCTTGGTGAATTCCTCCAGAGGAATTTCGGCGCCGTTCTGCAAGCGCTCGAGTTGGGCGTAGTCCCCCATCAACTGCCCCAGGTTGATGTTGTTGCGGGCATGGATGGGCGCGAAAGATGCGGCGATCACGAGTTCGATCCCGCACCATTTCTCCGCTTGGGGAGCCGTTTCTCGGCTCGAGCCCGTGCCCTTGCGCTGACCGGAAACGATGACTTCGAAGCCCTTGCCTAGCAGAGCGTTGGTACCGAAAACGCGCTGTCCATTTTCGTCGACCACGCCGGCGTAGGCGTCGCGCGCGATGTCCTCGGGCCGATGCCGGAAGCACACCCAAGCGGGGGTCATGGCGTCGGTGTTGATGTCGTCGAGCAGATCCGAAGGCGCGACGTCACGCATGCGGAAGGACACCTTGCCTTCCAGTTGCGCGCGGATTTTGGACAGATCCTTGAACAGGAACAGGACTCGTCCTGTCTTGCTCAGTGCGACGACGCGTCGCCCGTCCGGTGTGTTGCGAATCAGGTTGTTCACGGTGGCCCCACGCAGCTGGTTTGGACGAACGTTGGTCAGGCCTGTGGATTCTCTAGAAGGATGGCGATGCCTTGGCCCCCGCCGATGCAGGCCGAGGCAACGGCGTAGCGCTGCTTGCGGCGGCGCAATTCGTACATGGCCGTGATCACCAGGCGCGTGCCGGTGGCTCCCAAGGGGTGTCCCAAGGAAATGGCGCCGCCGTTGACGTTGCAGCGCTCGCGATCCAAGCCCAGCTCTTTTTCGCAGGCCAAGTATTGCGCCGAAAAGGCTTCGTTGATTTCGATCAGATGTACATCGGTCAGTTTGAGCTTGGCGCGCTCGAGGCACACTTTGATGGCCGGCACAGGTCCGATGCCCATCTCCTTGGGATCGACGCCGACCGAGGCCCAGGAAACGATCTTGGCCCATACGTCGAGATGTTCGGCTTTGGCCAGATCGGCGGTGGTGAGCACGACCGCCGCAGCGCCGTCGACGATGCCGCTGGCGTTGCCCGCAGTGACCGTGCCGTCCTTGCCGAAGGCCGCGCGCAGTTTCGCTAGGCCCTCGAGCGTCGTCTCGGGCTTGATGTGATCGTCGCTGGAGACGACCTCGTCTCCCTTGCGGCCCTTGAGCGTGATGGGCGCGATTTCTTGAGCGAATCGCCCTTCTTTCACGGCCTTGGCGCCCAGCATGTGACTGCGCAGCGCGTAGGCATCTTGCGCCTCGCGCGTGATGGACAAGCGTTTGGCCAGCCCTTCCGCGGTTTGCGCCATCATCAACCCGGCGTACGGATCGGTGAGGCTGGCAAACAACATGTCTTGCATCTGCGGCGCCGTGCCGAAGGAAAAGCCCTGCCGCGCGCCGTACAGCACGAACGGCGCCTGGCTCATGTTCTCCATGCCGCCTGCGAGCACGGCGCGCGCTTCACCCAGTTGAATCGACTGGGCGCCATTGACAATGGACTGGATGCCCGAACCGCACAGGCGATTGACGGTCAACGCTGGCACGCTCTGGGGCAAACCGGCTTTGAGGCCCACGTGACGTGCGCCGTAGATCGCATCCAGGGAGGTTTGCAAGGCATTGCCCATTACCACGTGCTCGATCACGCCGGGATCCAAGCGCGAGCGCTCGAGCGCTGCGCGCGAGGCGTGGACCGCCAGATCGATCGCGCTGATGTCCTTGAATTTCCCGTAGCCGGGGGTCCCCACGTACTCGCACATGGGTGTGCGCGCTCCGGCAACGATGACGATGTGTTGGCTCATGGTGTGGTTTTCGTGCAAAGCGGGAACATCAGCAGCCCGGGAAATTGGGCTTGCGCTTTTCAAGGAATGCGGTCATGCCCTCGCGCATGTCTTCGGTCGTCGAAGCGAGGCCGAACATGTCGGTCTCGATGACTTCGCCCTCCTGCTGACTCATGTTGAGGCCGCGGGCAATGGTTTCCAGCGCCAAGCGCACGGCAACCGGGCTCTTGGCAAGGATCGAGTTCAAGAGCGCAAACGTGCCTTCGCGCAATGCTTCCGGCGCGAACAGGCGATTGACCACACCCACGCGCCAAGCTTCCTCCGCCGGAATCATGTCGCCCGTAAGGACCCACTCGCGCGCCACACCCGGCCCGGCGATACGCGCCAAACGCTGCGTACCACCGTAACCCGGGATGATGCCCAGGCCCACTTCGGGCAAACCCAACTTGGCGGTCTTGGATGCCGTGCGCAGCGTGCACGCCAAGGCCAACTCGCAGCCGCCTCCTAGGGCAAAACCGTTGATCATGGCGATCGAGGGTTTGCCCATGCGTTCCAGTCGTGCGAACACTTGTTGACCGAAGTAGGCCACATCCTTGGCCTCCAAGGCCTTCATCTTGGCCAGTTCGTTGATGTCGGCGCCGGCCACGAAGGCTTTCTCGCCGGAACCGGTCACGATTACGCCCTGCACGTCCTTGGCGCAGCGCAATTCGTCGAACACCTGAGCCAATTCGGTCAAAGTCTGGCGATTGAGTGCGTTGAGTACTTTGGGACGGTTGACCGTCACGACCGCGACGGGACCCTCGCGCGTCAACAACAGATTCTCGAAGGACATGGAAGTTGCGTAGCGGGTTAGACGCCGGCCTTGGGACGAACGATCGTGACCTTGGTGATTTTCACGGGGTTCACTGGCGAAGAATTCTCGCCTCCGCCGCCGCGGCGCGCAGGCGCGGTGGCGATCTTGTCCAGCGTGTCCTCGCCCGCCACCAAGCGGCCGAAGGCCGTGTACTGCTTGTCGAGGAAACCAGCATCGCCGTGGCAGATGAAGAATTGGCTGCCGGCCGAATTAGGATCCGAGGAACGCGCCATGGAGAGCACTCCGCGCACGTGCTTGGTGTCGTTGAATTCGGCCTTCAGCTTGTGGCCGGGCCCGCCGGTGCCGTCGCCCTTGGGGCACCCGCCTTGGATCATGAAGCCAGGAATGGTGCGGTGAAACACGGTGCCGTTGTAGAAGCCCTTCTCGGCTAGCTCGATGAAGTTCTTCACATGGCCCGGGGCCTTGCTCGGAAAGAATTCGAGCGTGAGTTGGCCCGAAGTGGTCTCCAAGATCGCTTGCACGCCTTGGAACTCGCTTGCGTCGGGCTGCTTGCCCTTGAGTTTGTCGAACATGGCTTACTCCAGTGGTGGTGAAAAACACCGCCGCTTGACGGGCGCACCCGCAAAGCTGGCGGCGAAAACGATGGAAATGCGTCCCCGCTCGGCGGGCCTACTTGGCCGGCGCGTCCTCGCTAGGGGCGGGCTTGCGCAGGACCAGCATGCGCTCGATTTTCTGCGGTTCGCGCGGCTTGGTGCCGACGGTGGGCGTATTGGCGATCTTGTCCACCACGTCGAAGCCCCACAGCAATTCGCCAAAAGCCGTGTATTGGCCGTCGAGCTGCGGCGTCTTGACATGGCAAATGAAGAACTGGCTGGAAGCCGTGTCCGGCCCTTGTGGTGAGCGCGCCATCGACAACACACCGGGCAGGTGATTCCTGCTGTTGAATTCCGCTTTCAACGTGCGCGGACCGCTGCCCGTGCCTTCTCCCAGGGGGCATCCGCCTTGGATCATGAAACCCGGCATGACGCGGTGGAAGATGAGCCCGTCGTAGAACTTGGTGTGGGCCAGATCCAAGAAGTTGCGCACGTGGTTGGGAGCCACTTCCGGCCACATCTTGGCCAGCATCGAACCGCGATTGGTTTCGATCAGCACTTGATACTTGCCCAAGTCTTCCGCGGGAATTTCCATCATCTTCAGGCCCGCGGGGGCGGCCTCGTACACTTGCACTTGCAGCGGTTCGCCCACCGAAAGCCCACTAGCGAATTCGAGCAGGAAATCGCCTTTGACGTCCTGAAGATGCGGAGACAGGTCGATGGTTCCCGTGACCTTGTAGCCGGCGGGCAGTTCGATGGAGCCGCGATCCTCGCGCTTGGACAAAGTCTTCTTGTCCACCGAGAACGCCGCTGGTGTGAGCAACCAACTCGAGATCACGGTGCCGCCAGCGGGAGCTTCGATCTCCACTTGCACCTTGAAGGGCGCGCCGAGCACGAAACTCCCCGGCGCGTACCAGCGCACCGCCGGTCCTTCGCTGCGCGGCGCCTTTGCCGCGCTGGCCTCCGTGGGAGTCTGATTCGCCGAGGGCAGGGCCAAGCCGAGCGCGGCAGTTGCGGCGCTGGCGACAATGATCGTGCACATGATTTTCACAGGCGTTTGTCTCCTTCCCATTTGTAGAAACCTTCTCCGCTCTTGCGGCCAAGCTTGCCTTCCTTCACTTTGCGCTCCAGGACCGCGGGGATCTTGAATGCGGGTTCATTGGGAAAGCGCTTGACCCAACCGCGAAGAATGAACAGGGTCGTATCCAGTCCCACGTAGTCCGTCAGCTCGATGGGCCCCATGGGGTAGCCGCAACCGTACTTCATGGCTGTGTCGATGTCTTCGGCCGAAGCGTCGCCGCGCTCCAGCATCTCCAGGGCCTGCCCCATATAGGGAACTAGCAAGCGGTTGACCACGAAACCAGGCGTGTCCTTGCAGGCCACCGGTTTCTTGCCCACGGCCTCGCCGAAGGCCTTGGCAGCCGCGAAGACCGCGGGGTCGGTTGCGTCCGTGCGCACGACTTCGACCAACTTCATGAGCTGCACGGGGTTGAAAAAGTGCAGCCCGACCATGCGCGCCGGGCGTCCGGAAGCGCGGCCCATTTCCGAGATCGGGAACGACGACGTATTGGAAGCGAAAATCGCCGTGCTCTTGGCCAGTCCGCCCAGTTCGGCGAACAGTTTCTCCTTGGTCGGCAGGTCCTCGACGATGGCCTCGATGATCAAGTCGCAATCCGCCAAGGACCGGCGCTCGAGCGATCCTTGGATGCGGGCTCGCGTTTGCTGGGCGTTTTTTTGTGCGTCCTCCGCGCTGGCCTTGCCGTCCTTGACCAGCTTTTCTCCCAGCTTGGCGAGGCTCTTGTCGATGCGCGCCAGACCTGCGTCGAGAAAGCGCTGCTCGGTTTCCACGGCCACGACTTGAAAACCGCCCTGGGCAGCAACTTGGACGATGCCGTGGCCCATGAGGCCGCAGCCGATCACGCCGACTTTCTGAATGGTCATCGCTGGATTCTCGCTTGTGTGTAGTTCGCTCTTGGGACGGATCGGAGGGTCTGGGCCGGATTTCCCGGAGCTTGGATGCTGGATACCCAGCACAGGGCCCCGGAAGGTTCACGCATCTCTTTCAAAACTCGCGGCCAGCCCCAGCCCACCGGAGATGCACAAGGTCGCCAGTCCCCTGCGCGCGTCGCGCCGCTCCAGCTCGTGCAGCAGGGTGACGACGATGCGCGCTCCCGTGGCTCCAATGGGATGCCCCAGCGCGATCGAGCCGCCGTTCACGTTGAGGTTCTTGCCGTTCCAATCCAACTCGCGCTGGCAAGCGATGACTTGGGCTGCGAACGCTTCGTTCAGCTCGATGAGCTGGAAATCGGCCAGGGAAAGCCCGGTTTTCTTGCACAATTCGCGCACGGCCGGCACCGGCCCGATGCCCATGATGTCGGGCGCGACTCCCACCTGGGTTGCAGCCCCAAGGCGCGCCAGAATCGGCAGACCTTTGGAACGCGCCGTGTGCTCGCGCATGACGAGCAGGGCCGCGGCACCGTCGGTGATGCCGCTGGAATTGCCGGCCGTGACCGATCCTGACCGGCTGTCGAACACCGGCTTGAGACGCGTGAGCTCGTCGAGCGTGGCGCCATCGCGTGGATGCTCGTCGACGACCACGCGCACTTCGCCTTTCTTGCCGCTGATGGTCACGGGCGCGATTTCCGCCTCGAAGCGTCCGGCCTTGCGCGCGGCCTCGCATTTGGCTTGGCTTGCCAGCGCGAATTCGTCCTGCTCGGCACGCGAAATGCCGCGCTCGCGCGCCAACTTCTCGGCGGTCTCGCCCATGAGCATGCCAGCGAGCGGGCAGCCAAATCCGTCTTGGTACATTCCGTCGACTAGCTGGGCATGTCCTAGGCGATAACCGCGGCGCATTTCCGGGAGCAGGAAGGGCAGGCGCGTCATGCTCTCCGTGCCGCCGGCGATGGCGATCTGCGCGCTGCCGGATCGCACGCTGTCCGCGGCCAGGAGCAAGGCCTTGAGGCCTGATCCGCAGGCCATGTTGACCGTCCAGGCGGGGGTTTCGACCGGCAAGCCGGCGCGCACGGCGACTTGGCGCGCGACATTGGGTCCGCCTCCGGCTTGGCGTGCGTTGCCCAAGATCAATTCGTCGACTTGGTTCGGTTCGACCTTGGATTGGGCGAGCAGGGCCCGAACGACAACCACCCCAAGATCGACGGAGGAAAGGTCCGAGAAGGCACCCAGGAACTTCCCGATGGGCGTACGCAGGGCATGGGTCACCACCACCGCCTCACCGTCCGCGCTGGGGACGGTCGAGCCGGTGGCCTTGCGGCCGAGGGACGGAGAGGACGCCATGCTGGGCTCCGAAGCTGCCGGGACGGCTTCGGGGGCAAAGAGAATAAGGATGGACCCCCCTAGTCGCAAGCAACTGGCCATCCGACTGGAAACGGGCCCTCCCAGCCCTGTCGGGGGGCCCCCGGGCTCCCCCTGGTGCCCGTGGAATCTTGGATAATGAAAGCCACAGGGCTAGGTCCAGGGACATTCCCCTTAGGTCTCCCACGCGGCTTGTACCGGCCCTTCGTCCGGAGTGTCGCTACCGCAACCCTCCGGCTCCACGACGGCGAACACCTACCACTATGCTTCGAACCCAATTCCTGTGCGCCGCGATCCTGCTCACCGGCGCCAGCGCCGGCGCCCAGTCCCTTTGGCACGTCGACAAGACCAATCCCAACGCTCCCGGCGACGGCAGCCCGGGCAATCCGTACACCAGCATCCAATTCGCCATCGCGGCACCGACGACGTTGACTGGCGACACCATCAGCGTGCACCCGGGCACCTACTTCGAAGCCATCGACTTGCTGGGCAAAGGCCTAGCCATCGGGGGAAGCGCAGGCCCGGGGTTGACGATCCTGGATGGAAGCCAAAGCGGCACGAGCGTGGTGTCGGTCAAGAGCGGAGAGCCCGAAGGCACGACGCTGCAAAACCTGACCATCCGCCAAGGCAAGGGCACCTTCCTTCCGCAGTTCGATCAAGCGCGCGGCGGCGGCATCTACTGCAAGGACAGTCGGCTCCGGCTCCAAGACTGCATCGTGACCGCCAACTCGACCGTGCATCCTGGCACTGGGCTTGCGCGCGGAGCGGGGGGCGCGATCTACGCCGAGAACGTGAGCAGCTTGCTCCTCATCGATTGCACGATTTCGAACAACCGCGCCACCCAAGGGGGCGGCATTTGGCTGGAGCAATCTACGGCAGCCATCTTTTTCAGCGAGTTGATCGGCAACCACGCCTTGGCCACGAACAATAGCTTCTTGATCCAGGCTGGCGTGGCCGGCGGCCTCGGTGCCCAGAACTCCAATTTGAATGTCGATTCCACACAGGTGATCAACAATGTGGCCTTCGCGATCCAGGGCGGCTCGAATACGCCCGCGCGCGGTGGCGGTGTCGTGATCTGGGGCGGCACGGCCAGCATCCTCAACTCGTTGTTCCAGGCCAACGTGGCCGGCGTTCCGGGCGTGCTCGAGTATCCCGGCCAGGGGGGCGCCCTCGAAGTCCTGTTCACGAGCCAACCGCAGGACGTATTCATCGCCAACTGCCAATTGCGAACCAACATCGCGCGCAATGTCGGCGGCGGCGTTTTTGGCACGTGCAAACTGTTCGACTGCGAGATCACCAACAACCAGGCTCAGCACGGCGCGGGCTTGTACGCGGCAGGCGGAATGCTGGTCGATCAATGCGACATCCACGACAACGTGCCCACCACCACTGCGGACAACGCGGGCGTGGGGATTTTCAGTTTCGACAGCACGAGCACATTGGTAACCGACACGAAAATCCACGGGCATGAAGCCATTGGAGTCGGCATCGGCGTGTCGGGCGGTACCTACACCAACTGCGACATCTACGACAACAAGTCGATCGGTCCGTATGCCACCGGTGGCGGCGGCGCGGCACAGGCCGTGCTGAAGGGTTGCCGTGTGTTCGGGAATGCGGCCGTGGAAACCGGATCGGCGAGCCCCAGTTCCCTGGGCGGTGGTTTGCTGTATTGCATCGCCGAGCGCACGCTCGTGTTCGACAACCAAGCCAACTTGGGCGCAGGCGCCTATGAATGCGAACTCGTGCACTGCAGCGTCGAAGGCAACTCGGTGGTCGGCCCAGGCACGGGCGGCGGATTGGTGCGGGGTTCGGCGACCAACAGCATTTTGTGGAACAACACTCCCGACGATGTCGCCGCCGCCGATGGCACGACTTTCGTGACTTGGTCGGACATCGGCACGGGCTGGCCCGGCGTGGGCAACATCTCGCTCGACCCCCAATTCTGGATGCCGACGTTGAACGACTACTTCTTGCGCCCGAATTCGCCCTGCATCGACGCTGCCAATCCGGCCAGCCCGAGCGATCCCGATGGTTCACGGGCCGACATGGGCGCAATTCCGTTCTACCCCTCCCACTACGCGCAGCCGGTCCCCTACTGCACCGCCAAGGTCAACAGCGCAGGCTGTCTGCCCGCGATCGCGAGTTCCGGCCCGCCGAGCGTGTGCTGCGGAGGACTCTTGACTGTCTCGGCGACCCAAGTCCTAAACCAAAAGAACGGGCTCTTGTTCTGGGGCCGTCAGCCCAGCTCGACGCCGTTTCAAGGCGGGACCTTGTGCGTCGAGCCTCCGCTGGTGCGAACCCAGATTCAAAACAGCAACGGATCGACCTCGGGCACGGACTGCACGGGCAGCTACGTCTTTCATTGGAGCAGCAGCTACTTGGCGCAAGAGGGACTGCTGCCGGGAGATCGCGTTTTTGCCCAGTTCTGGTCGCGCGACCCGGACACGAGCATCACGGTCGGGCTCACCAACGCGCTCGACATCACGTTTATCCCCTGACGCATGGGGCCGGGCATGGGCCCAAACGCGGACGGACCACTTTTCCAGGTCGTTTGCGCGGCTTTGTGGCATGCTGAAGGGGTAGGCGGACAAGCTGGCACTCCCCCTGCGCAGACGGACATGAGCACGCAATCCCGCGTTTTCTCGACAGTCACCTTCGTATTCGGTATCGCGCTCGGGCTGGCTAGCTCGGCCGGCGCGGATGTCTGGATCGTGGACGACGACGGCGGTGCCGGGGTGCAGTTCTTGGATCTTCCGCCCGCCGTCGCCGCCGCGCTACCGGGCGACGTGTTGCGCGTCTTGCCGGGCAACTACTCCGGCTTCGTGCTCGACAAGGCACTTGTCGTGGTGGGCCAGAATCCCGGCCCGGTGCTAGTGCAAGGCACGATTCGAATCCAAGACGTCAACGACGGCTCTCCCAAGCTCGCACTGGCGCACTTGTCGGCCCGGGGCATCTGTGCCCACAACTGCTCCGTGCCCGTCTTGCTCGATCGCTGCATCGTGACCGAGGCCGGATTGGCGCAACCGATGGAGATCTTCGATTGCGCTGACTTCCGCGGCCAGCGCTGCACGGTGCGCACGAAAGTGACTTCCGGCACGCTGGGCGACGGTGAGTCCGGCACGCGCATGCGCAACTCGCGCGTGCAAGCGAGCGACTGCTTGTTCGTAGGCGCAGATGGCGCTGCGTCGGTCGGGTCGTCCTCCGCGGGTGGCCGCGGAGGTAACGGCATGGACGCCACTGGCAACGGCGAGTGGCACTTCTACCGCAGCCAAGTTTGGGGCGGCACGGGAGGTGACGCACTCCTGGGTGGCGTCGCCGGCTCCGGCGGCGACGCTTGGCGGGCGGAGTTCGTGCCTGCGAATTGGACCGCCTTGGCCGTCGGAGGAGGTACCCAGGACGGATTCTTTGCCGGACTGCCTGGCGCAGGCGGCGGCGGCGCGCCTGGACTGGCCTTCTTTCAAAATGGAGCGCTGCGCCATAGCAGCCTCAGTTGGACCGGCGGTTCCGCGGGCTCGGGAAGCGTTCTATTGGCCGATCCGGCGGATCCCAGCCTGCACACCACCACCATGTTCCCGGCGGCGGGCAACAACGTCACCTTTCGGGTCATGGCCCCACAGGGGTCTTACGTCGAAGTGTTCCTGGGGCGCAATCCAGTGCTGATCGAGTCCGGCACGCCGCTCGAAGACGAGTTGCTCGTCAAGGCCCGCGTGGTCGTGCTGGGAACCGTCGTCGGTGAATCGGTCAGCGCCAACTACACCGTGCCCGCCGGTCTGCCACCTGGCTTCGTGCTCATGGCCCAGGCGGAAGTCACCTACCCCAGCAGCGAAGTACGGCGCACGAACTCCTTGTCGCTGATCCTGCAATAGCCACGCCGGGGTCGGCAGCCGGCCGCCCCAATGACGATCCAGGCCCAGGGCGGCTAAGATCACGGGCGTGATCAGGCCCCGCGCGACCCCGCTGCAAGGTGAGAACGGCGTCCGGGAACGGATCGATTCGTTGCGCGCATTGCTCGACGATCCGTCGCCGCATGTTTGGCACTTCGTTGCTCGCGAGTACGCGCGGCTAGGCAAGACAGCCCTGCCGGCCTTGCGGCGCGCAATGAGTTCGGATGCGCCGCGCGAGAGATTGCGCGCACGACGACTGCTCGCCGAGTACGCCAAGGCTCGAGCCATTCGGCGTCTCGTGCGCTTCGCGGTCCAGTCCCAACTCGAACTCGAGCGCGGCCTGTGGTTGCTTGGCCGCTTCGCGGATCCCGGCCTCGACCTGCGCCCCATGTTCGCGGCGCTGGACGCGATGGGCGCAGAGCTTGCGCAACGCGTGGAACACCTGCCCCCCAGTCGGCAGCGCTGCAGAGCAGTGAGTGCGTACTTGGGCACGGAGCTGGGTTATGGCCGTGGAGCGCGTGCGCAGCGATTGCCCGATGATGCGCTGCTTCACCGCGCGATCGTGACCAAACGCGGGCTGCCGCTCACGTTGAGTGCCTTGTACCTGTGTGTCGCTCGCCGAGCGGGACTCGAAGGCGGCCTGGTTGCACTCCCGGGGCACGTGATCTTGCGTCTGTCCGCGGCCGATGGCGACCTATTCGTGGATCCCTATCGCGGCGGAGTGACGCTCGAACAGGCGGACATCTTGGGTTATCTGGCGCGTCACGGCTGCGCCTATTCTCCCCGGCTGCTGGAATGTGCCAACGAGCGCGACTTGTTCGCGCGTCAGATTCGCAACTTGCAGGTCGCCTACAAGGAACTGCGCTGCGGGCGCGAAGTGCGTCTGCTCGACAGCGTACTCGGGGTCTTGATCTCCCCGCCCAAGGGATGAGCGGCGAGAGCGCAGTCCCCGATGCCTGGCCGCCGGAGGCGGAAGAAACATCGAAGCCGACTCGCGGCGTGATCGTGCCACTTTTCCCACTGCCCAATTTGTTCCTGTTCCCAGGCACGCTGATGCCCTTGCACATTTTCGAACCGCGCTACACACGCATGGTCGAAGATTGCTTGGACGGGCCTGGACGCATTGCTGTCGGAGCCGTGCTCGAGTCCCACCACAAGGAATTGCAGGGATCACCGCCGGTCTTCCCGACTGCGGGCCTAGGAGAAATCGCCAAGCACGAGCGCCTGCCCGATGGAAGATTCCTGATCGTGCTGGCGGGCCTGGCTCGCGTGCGCATCCAAGAGGTCAACAGCGCCACCCCCTATAGGCAAGTCGAGGCCGTCTTGCTGCGAGAGCTGCCGCCCACCAAGGCGGAATCGGCGCTGTTGGCCACGAAACTGCGCGCAGCTCTGGTGGAACGCGCGCCGGAATTGGTGCAACTCCCAGAGGGCATGCCCGTGGGCCATTTGGCGGACCTGTTGATCTTGCGCCTGGGACTGATGCAGGCCCAAGCAGAAGCACTGTACGGCTGCTTGGACGTAGCCGATCGCGCCACGCGCGCGCTCATCGCGCACGCTCGCACTTCCACCTAGCTTGGGATGTCGGCCGAGCTGGTAGAGCGAATCACGGTTCAGCCCAACTCCACGACGACCGGAGCGTGATCGCTGGGCTTTTCGCCGCCGCGCGCTTCCAGATCGATCACAACCGATTTGGCAGCTGCCTGGGCCACAGGGCTCAGGAGCAAGTGATCGATGCGCAGGCCCTGATTGCGCTGGAAGCCGCGCGTGCGAAAGTCCCACCAAGTGTACTGCCCAGGTTCTTGGTGAAACTCGCGAAAGCCGTCGGATAGGCCCGGCTGCATGATGGCGGCGAGCGCGCGCCGTTCGTCTTCGGAACAGTGGATTTTTCCGCGCCAGAGGTCCGGGTCATAGACGTCGCGATCATCGAACGTGACGTTGAAGTCACCGGCAACGATCAACTTCTCGGTCGGATCGAACAGCGCGCGCACATGGGCGGCCAGGCGCTCCATCCACTCCAACTTGTAGGTGAACTTGGCGCTACCGACCGCCTCGCCATTGACAACGTAAGCGTTGACTACGATGACGTCTTCGATCGTGGCCGTGATCACGCGCGCTTGCGCACCGGGCGCTTCCTCCTGCATGCCGCGGCGCACATCAGCTGGCCGGCGGAGGGACAGGATCGCTACACCGTTGTAGGTCTTCTGGCCGTAACTCTCGATGTGGTAGCCCAAATCCTCGATCGGTTCCCTGGGAAATTGCTCGTCCAGGCATTTGATTTCCTGCAGACAAACGATGTCCGGTCGCCGGGTTTCCAGCCATTCCAGCACCCGCGGCAGGCGTGCACGGATCGAATTGACGTTCCAAGTTGCCAGCTTCATGCGCCCGGCAGCCTAGCTTCCCGGAGCCTTGGACGGCGAATCTTCTCCCGTGGCGCGGCTTTGCCTTTGGAACGGGCCTTGACAAGCCTATGCTGCCTAGTTCCAAGACGATATCGATGCGAGGAACATCAGCTTGAATCAAGGTGGTCGGCGTCGCGCGCCTGCTCGAAACAGCGCGCCCAAGAAAACCAGCGGAAAAATCGAGCCCTTGCATCCATCGGCCGAGCCGCCCGACATCACCTCGTTCCGGGAGTGGCCGCTGACCGAGGAAATCCAACGCTCCATCGAGGACATGGGGATCCAGACGCCGACGCCGATTCAGCGCTTGGCCATCGGTCCCGTGCTCGCCGGCAAAGACGTGATCGCCAAAGCCGAAACTGGCACGGGCAAGACGCTGGCCTTCGGGGCCCCGATGATGTCGAAGATCGACGCGACACGCTCCTCCGTGCTCGGGCTGGTGATGTGCCCCACGCGCGAACTCGCGCAGCAGGTGTGCGCAGTGCTGGTGCAGCTAGGAGCCGCGCGCGGAATCAAGGTGGCTTTGATCGTCGGCGGCGAGCCCATGCATCCGCAAGTGGACGCGCTCAAGGCCGGCGCGCAAGTCGTGGTCGGCACTCCTGGCCGCATTTTGGATCTGTACAACCAGAAATTCCTGAGCTTTCCCTGGACCGAGTTCGCAATCCTCGACGAAGCCGACGAAATGCTGGAGATCGGCTTCATCGACGACGTGAAGATGATCCTGAGCTTCACGCCCGAGGAACGCCAGACTTTGTTGTTCTCGGCGACCTATCCCGATGAGGTGCTCACCTTGGCGCGCGAAAGCACGCGCGATCCGGTCGAAGTGGCCACGGCCTCGGGAGTCAAGACGGTAGACACCATCGAGCAGGGCTTCGTCAAAGTCGACGAAGAAGACCGCGCCCTGACTTTGATCCGCTTGATCGAGCAAAGCACGCCCGAGGACGTTTTTCTCGTGTTCTGCGCGCGGCGCACCGATGTCGACCAGCTCATGCGCAAACTCGAACGCCAGGCCTTCCCGGTCAAGGCGCTGCACGGCGGATTCGATCAGGCCGCGCGCTTCCGGGTCATGAGCGCCTTTCGCACGGGTGAAGTAAAAGCTCTCGTTGCAACCGACGTGGCCTCCCGGGGACTCGACGTCAAGCACGTGTCCCACGTAGTCAACTTCTCGGTGCCGCAGGACATCTCGGACTACACCCACCGCATCGGCCGTACGGGGCGCGCGGGACGCTCGGGCACCGCCATCACCTTCGTATCGCGGCGGGATTTTGGTCGCTGGCAGGACATCCAAGCGCAGGCGACCTGGAACATCGCTGAAATGCAGCCGCCCTCGTCGCGCCAAGGTGCGCTGCGCCGCCCGGCGCGGACGACCGATGCGCACGCGCCACGGCAGGCCTTCCCGGCCGATCACTCGCGCGACCGCCAAGCTCCCCGCGGCCGCGCTTGGCCGCAAGCGGATGAAAACGTCGTGGCGCCCCACGGCGAAAACTTGCGCCGTGAAAGCAGCGCTGCTCCTGCTGCGCGGCGGGCCGCGCCCACGCAGCAGGCAAGCGAGCATGCCAGCGAACGCGGGCGACCTCGGCGCGAGAGCGCTAGCCGCGGCCCAGTTCGCGCGCGCCAAGCGGAAGCGCGAGACGCGAGCCAGGAGCCGGCGTCCGTTTCGGACCGCCAGCGGCGCGCGCTCTCCACACGCGAGCGTTTGCGCCTGGAGCGAGAGCAAAGCGCCCATCCCGCTCGCCCGGCGCGGACGAGTTCCGGACCCGCCGCGACCCGCCCAGAACGCCAGACGGAAAAGCCTGGCGGCCGCACGGCCCGCCCTCCGCGCAGACCGCCTGGCCGTCGAGATCGCCCCAATTCGGGCTAAGATGATCGTCGGAGCTGGACGCATGGCGACTTGCGCTCGCCCACTCCCCTAGCAAGTCACGCCATGGGCGGTACGAATCCCTACATCAAGATCCAGCAGCCGAAGCTGCCCACCAAGCCCTACCAGATCACGTTCTTGCCCGGCGGCAAGCAGATCGAAGTCGACCCCAGCGATCTGCCGTACACCCGCGACGGGCAGCCCGGTTCGATTCTCGAGATTGCCCTGGGTCACGGCGTGGAGATCGACCACGCGTGCGGCGGCGTTTGCGCCTGCTCGACGTGCCACGTGATTCTCGACCAAGGCGGAGCGGCAACCAATGAGGCCAGCGAAGCCGAACTCGACATGCTCGACTCTGCGCCTGGCTTGACGCCGAAATCCCGGCTGGCCTGCCAGGTGGTCCCCAATGGATCGTGCAACGTGGTCGTGACCATTCCAGGCTGGAATCGCAATCTCGTGCGCGAGTCGCATCACTAAGGACAAGCAGGACCAGCGTGAGCGCTTTGCGATCCGACCATAGCCCCGGCAAGCCTGGCAAGCTCGACGCGCAGAGCCCGTCGGGTGATTGGGACATGCGTGTGCTCTTGGCGCAGCCGCGCGGATTCTGCGCCGGAGTCGACCGCGCGATCGAGATCGTCGAGCGCGCCCTCGAGCTGTACGGCGCACCGGTCTTTGTCTTGCACGAAATCGTGCACAACCGCTTCGTGGTCGACGATCTGGCCGCGCGCGGAGTGGTGTTCGTCAACGATTTGACTCAGGTGCCGCCCGGCTCGGTCACAATCTACTCCGCCCATGGCGTGTCCGATGAAGTCGTGCGCCTGGGAACCGAACGGCGATTGCGGGTAATCGATGCGACCTGCCCGCTAGTAACCAAAGTGCACACCCAGGCGCAGCAGTACGCCAAGGATGGCCGCGAAGTCATCCTCATCGGCCACCCCGGACACCCAGAAGTCGAGGGCACGCGCGGACGCATTCCCGGCCCGGTGCATGTGCTCTCCACGGTCGAAGAAGTGCAGCGCTTGGTGATCAACGATCCGCAGCGTTTGGCCTACGTTACCCAGACCACACTGTCGGTGGACGACACGCGCGAAGTCATCGACGCGCTGGTGAAGCGTTTTCCCGCGATCCGCGGCCCGCAGCTCAAGGACATCTGTTACGCCACGCAGAATCGCCAGAATGCCGTGCGCGAGATGTCGCAAAACATCGACGTGCTGCTGGTCGTGGGGTCGCAAAACAGTTCCAACTCCAACCGCCTGCGGGAATTGGGTGAGCGCCGCGGTGTGCCGTCCTACTTGGTGGACGGAGCCGGGGACCTGCGCGCCCACTGGTTCCGGCCGGGTGCGCGCATCGGGGTGACCGCCGGCGCTTCCGCGCCCGAGACCTTGGTCCAGCAAGTGATCGCGCGCCTGGGCGAACTGGGCGTGGAGTCGCTGCAAGAGATGGACGGCGAGCGCGAGGAAATCACTTTCCGGCTGCCCGACGAGCTCGTCCCCGGGCGCCTGCAGCGCCCCGAGTGACCCGCGCTGGGCGCGCGCGAATGCTCGCGGCGAGACGGACGCGCTTGCCCGATTCCAGGCTCTTCTTCTCGGCCTCGAGCAAGCGCGCTACTTCAAAGCCGTCCAGCGCCGTGGCCTCGAGCTTGCGCGTGCCCCCCGAGAGGCACTGCACCAAGTG
>JAKFYL010000097.1 GCA_021730845.1 Planctomycetota bacterium
CCGCGGCGCGGAGCGCGGAGGAGATCGCGGTCGACATGGCTCCGAGCGAGGAGAAAGAGGAGCTCGCCCACCGGAGCGATCAGGCTCAGAGCGCCTCATGCACGACGATCGCCCGCGCCACGACGCACCCGTTCCCTCGCCCGCCCCGCGCGATGCGGCCCGTTCAAGCAGCGAACCCCAGGGCGATTTCGGCTCCGGAATCTTCGAGCCCAGGCGCACCAGCGAGCCGCGCCCCGAGCGCGAACGCCCGCCCGAACGCGAGGCCAAGCCCGTTCCCCCCCGGCCGCGCGCCGAACCGCCGCCGCCGGCCGACGATTTCGGCGCTGGCGTGTAGCAACCCTAGAAAATCACGCGTTCCCTCAGCGACCTGCCGCGAGCAAGAAATGCAGGTCGGATGGCCCTAGGCGGGCCCAGGCGACGCCCTCCGGCCCCGGCTGAGGCTGGAGATGGGCTAGCTATCGACAATCGTGAAGGAGTGCTAGCCTTCAAGGGCACCAGGTCAGTCTGGTGTTCCGCGACTGAACGCGGCTTCCTGTTCCACTTGCAAACCAGGAGTTGACAATGAAGAGCATCTCGCAAGCTCCGATCACATTCGCACTCTCGCACTCTCGCACTCTCGCACTCTCGCACTCTCGATCGCCGCGTTCGTGGCTAGCGGAGCGCTAAGTCATGGCCAAGGGCCCGGGTTTATCAAGCAGAATTTCATAGCGGGTGCAAATCCCAGCGACGTCGACATCACCCCCAATGGGGCTCGCGCTGTAGTTCGGTCGTTCACACCAGACTTTTCTGCAGTGTGGCCGGAGCACTTTGCCAACGTCTACAACCCCAAGAATGGACTCTATCGGCCACTTGAGCAATTTTCATGCAGCGTGGTCAAGAACCTCGCGAACTCCTACGGCTACTTTCCGCCTGTTGGGGCACCCTACCCCACCTACTATGGCCCCTCGGACATGATCGCGATCACCAACGACCGCGCTATCGTGATCGGATCGGCTCCTGGCGTCCTAGGTCTGCAAAACACGCACGTCGCGATTCTCAACTTGTCCACCGTGACGGGTGAAATCCCTTGCGTTAGTGATACGTTGTTTGCGAGCACCGCAGCGGACACGCCCCTTACGATTCATGGGCACGCCCACGATGTGGCAGCGACACCCGACGGCGCCTTCGCCGTCGTTTCGGAGCTCAATTGGGCCCATGTTTTCGACCTCTCGAACGGAGCTTTGGCAGCCTCGATTCCGCTCTCGATGGACGGAACCCAGCGCACTCCCGGCGTCGCGGTCGATAGCGTCGAGGTGACCGACAACCGAGCCATCATCATTAGCTCCGCGCTCACGGGGACTGCTTTCAATGGGCTTCTCAACTACAACACATGGGTATCGATCATCGATCTGAGCGCCACGCCGCCTGCGCTCATGGCCGGTTCTCCGATCCTGATGACGTTCGACCAAACACCGGTTGGTTGGAAGCCCTACCGCGCTCACGATGTCGCGATCACGCCGGAAGGCGCCTTCGCATGGGTAACAGCCTGGGGCAATGTTGGGCTGTTCAATCTCAGCACAGGTACGGCTGTGCCCAACAGTCAAACCGGAACAACGCTAGATCTAGACCCAATTTACGGTTTCGCCCAGCGCTTCTACCCGCTCTTTACGGGGTACACCGGTCAAGTCGACTCCGTCAAGTGCACTTCACAGAACGCAATTTTCATTGGCGCGGCGGTTTACCCTGATTTTCCAGGGGCTTTCACGCACTGGGTCGTTAGTGCAGCGACAATCGACCAAACCTCACCTCCCACTTGGAGGTGGACGGCTCAAATCGGGCGATGCTCCGTCGGGGGGCAATGTGCCGAGAAGCCATGGGGGCCGCAACCGCACGACCTAGCAATCTCGACCCCAGGAGTGGAGAACGGGACCACCAAAGCCTTGGTGTCGTTTGACAACGAAATCCTGATCTTGCACGACATAAGCCCTGGCGCGGTGCAGTCTAGCTTCGAATGGATTGACGATACCGGTGTCATCGTGAGCGCGGTCATTGCAACTACTCCCGGATCCACGACGGATACGTGGACATCGAGGTCCGCCTACTTTCAATCCGGGCCGGTGCTATACCCCTATCAAGCTAATAATGGATTTGTCATGGGGTTAACGAAAGTGGCAAATGACGGCATATTTTTGAGCTTTCCTCGTAACCAGAACCCTGCCAAGCAATTCATCAAGACATTCTACTGGTTCAACACTAATGGGTATCTCAAACCCGCAGACTTTGCCCTGGTACCAGGTACGTACGATATTGTGGTACGTTGCACAGCGCCGCCGGATCAAACTCCTCTCGACCCTACGACGGTGCCCAATGGACTCGACCACACTCTAGTACGCCCGGCAACCGCGAGCGCGCCTACCCCACCCTATAGCATAGTACAAAACCAGAGCTGGGACGGAGCCGGCACGGTAAGTACTTCCATTGACAGCATGGTCGTCGCCCGCAATCTGGCGGTTGCAGTCGGTGAGAGGCTGCCTAATAGTGCCGCAGGTCCAATCACCACCCTTATTCATTTCTTTTTTACCAAGTAGTTGTCTCTCGTGGAGAATTGGCCATCATGAATAGCACAATTATAGACCATAGAACACTTCGATTGTGGGCCCTTCCGCTCCTCTTGTGGGCATCGGCAAGTGCGGTCTGTGCCCAAGATTGCGGCATCTACCGAGCGTCCCAAACGCCGGAAGGGATTCCAGGGAACGGTGGGTCCTTCTACTCTAGAGTGTCAGGCGATGGAAGGTTCGTAGCCTTTACTTCAGGTACCACAAATCTGGTACCGAACGACACGAATGGGTTTCAAGACGTGTTCGTCCACGACTACACCACAAACGCAATTCAATTGGTAAGTGTTGCCGCGGACGGAACGCAGGGAAATGGATTGTCACAGCAGCCGAGCATTTCATCTGACGGTCGATTCGTTGTATTCATGAGCAAGAGTTCCAACATGGCTCCTGGCGACGAGGATTCTAAAGGAGACCTTTTCGTGCGAGATACACGCTTAGGGATAACGACCCTCATTACCGCGCGCACGGATCCGACGAAGTCCAGTGAATTTGGAGTATCCCCTACACGTACATCGTCTAGTGGTGAGTTGGTCAACTTTGCGTCCATGGATACCAATTTTGCTGGAGTGACGGACTACGCGTACGGATATGTGAACGTGTTCTTGCACGACGTTCGTACCCGCGGTCTTAGACTTGTCAACGTTTCGAGCACGGGAGAGATTGCAAATCGATCTAGTTTTGCTGGCGACATCTCGGGGGATGGAAGATATGTACTGTTTTCTAGCACAGCGACGAATCTAGGTTTTCCGAATCCACTTGAAAGGTCGCTTGTGTTCAGGAGAGACTTGCTCCTCAATACGACGGAGTGCGTGAGCTACGCTGTTCATGGCGCAGCTTCGTTTGCGGGACTGCTTTCCAATAGCCTGGGCATTTCTCGCGATGGGCGCTGGATCGCGTTTGTCGCCCACCCGGCATGGTATTTTCCCCACGGAGATCTGGTACATTGGCCGGAGGGCATTCTCCTCCGGGACACGGCTACGGGTGCGCTTGAGTACGTTGGCTCTACTGCGGGGATGTCGCGGCCGGATCAGGGAGTTGACAATTTTTCCATGTCCGACGACGCGCGGTTTTTCGCATATAGCACTCGAGCGTCGAACATCGTGCCTGGACTGCCCGAGGGTGCTGGGGGGACTTCTAGGATCTTTCGCGCGGATCGCTTGACAGGCGCCGTTGAGCTCGTGAGCAAGAGCAACGCGGGCGTCGAGAACAACTCGGACGTCACCGCTCCGGAGATCTCGGGCGATGGGCGGACCGTCGTGTTCGATACCCCGTCCTCGAATCTTGTACCGAACGATCCGTTCTCTACTTTTGACGTCTTCGTGCGCCGCTGCGGTACGAACTCGGTCGTGCCGCATTGCGGGACGGTGCCTAACTCGGATGGATGCAAGCCCAGATTGGCGACGCGTGGCGAGCCGGGCTTGGGCTCGGCTGCGCCACTGGAGGTGCAAGTCACCGGCTTCTTGCCTGAGCGCTCGGCGCTGCTTCTAATCGGGGAACAAAGACCAGCGCTTCAGCCAGTGCGATTCAATCAATTCCTGTGCCTGGCGGCGCCAAGAGTCGTGGCCGGGCCGCAGACGACGGGGGGCAGTGCGCAGGTGGCCTGTTCGGGGGGATTCTCCTTGGATCTAAACAGCTACTTCCAGGCCCACCCTGGCGACGCACCCGCGCTCGGGTCGGTCGTGTTCTTGCAGGCTTGGTGCTCGGATCCAATGGTCCGGGGCGGCTCCTCTCTCAGCGACTCGGTCGCGTTCGTGATGATGCCGTAGCCAAATGGTTCATCGCTAGCTCGCAACTGTTCGCTGCTAGCTCGATTCGTTCAGGTAGCGCGCGATTTCTTCGCGGCTGTCTTCGCGGGCTTCCTTGGGGTCGGTTTCCGGGCCCTTGTGCTCGGTTCCTCCTGTTGCGCCGGTGCGCGGGTAGATCAGCCCGGCCGGCGACGCGACGGCGCGCACGAGCGCGCGGCAGGAGGCCCGGTGTGCCCGGCGCAAGCTGGGATCGTGGATTGCGCGGTTCACGCTGCGCAGCCGCTTTTCCAGTTCCGTGCGCAGGGCCTTGGCCTCCTGCGCCTTGCCAGCGGCATGCAGCACCAGGGCGCGCGTGATCGTGATTACGATGCGGTCGGCCAGTTCCGCTCCGCGCTGTTCGAGCAGCTCCAGAGCGCGCGCGCTGGCTTCCAGCGCGGGCTCGAGCTCGCCGCGCTCGCGGAAAATGCGCGCGCGCACGGAGCGCGTCAAGGCTTCGAGCCGGGAGAGGCCTAGCTCGCTGCTTTGGAACTCGACGCGCTCGAGCAAAGGCTCGCTGTCAGGTTCGGATTCTTCCCACAGCAAGATTCCCAGCCACAAACCGGCCAGGGCCTGGCCGCGGCGGTCTTCGATTTCGCGCGCGATTTCCAAGGATTCGCGCAGGTACATTTCCGCCTCGCGCGGCCGATTGGCTTCCAGCATCAAGCTGCCAAGGCGCGTCAAGGCTTCCATTTCCAGGCGCCGTTCGCCGGCTTCGCGAGCCAGTTTGGCCGCGTGGCTCATGGCGCCCAGCGCCCGGCCGTGGCGCCCCAGCACGCGGTAGATGCGGCCGCGCAGCATGTGCGCCAAAGCCCACACGCCAGGCAAGTTCCAGCCGCGCGTGGCGCGCAAGAGGCGCAGACCAGAGTCGACCGAACGCAGGGCTTGCTCGTACTGGTCCTCGAGCAGGTCGATCAGCGCCAAGGTGAACAAAGACAATGCGCGCTGCGGATCCAGCGGCGAGCGATCGAGGGCGGCCGTGGCGAGCGCGCGCGCTTCCACGAGCATGCCTACGTGGGTCTGCACGGCGGCCAAGCGGCGCAGCGATTCGCTGTGCAGGAGCTCGGGCAGCGCGTGCTTCTCGCACAACTGCACTGCATTCGTGAGCATGCCGCGGGCCAAGCCGTATTGGCCCGTGCCGAAGGCGTAGCGACCGTGCAGCAAGTAGATGCGCGCCAGGATCTGGGCGTCGTGCTCGGGGTCGAAGTCCAGTTCGCTCAAGCGGTCGAGCCACACGCGCTGCTCGGCCCGATAGCCGAGTCGATCGGCCGCATCAGCCGCGGACTCCAGGAACGCCAGCAATTGGGATTTCTGCGCGGCGCCATCCTTGTCGGCGCCCGCGGGCTGGCGTTCCAGGGTCTCCAGGCCCCAGCGCGCCAGTGTGAGCACGCGGTGCGGTTGGCCGCGGCGCAAGAGCGTGCGCAAGAGCGGCGGGATCAAGCGCAAGAGCCCGGCGCGGTCGCCGGCCGCGCGCAAGTGGAACGCGCGCTGGAAAGCGTCGTCCAAAGTCCAGCGCGGTTCCAGCTCTGCGCCGACTTGGGAGGGCGACTTTGGGGTCGCGTTGCCGCGCGGCGCCAGTGCCCCAGCGGCCTGGGCGTGGTAGCGCCGCCGGCTCTTGGCATCCAGCGAGCGGTACACGACCTCGCGCAGCGTGGGGCGCGCGAACCGGTAGCGGCCACCGGCCTCGATCAACCAACCCGTGCGTTCGAACTTGGTCAGCAACTGCTCGAGTTCCGCGGCCTGGGTACCGGGAAACGCGCTTTCGAGGAAGGCAACCTCCAGCCGTCCTCCGACCACGGACATGCGCTGGAGCCAGCGGCGTTCCAAGGCCGGCAGTTCGCCCAGTCGCCGCAGCGTCAGCGTCTTGAGCGACTTGGGCAGCGGCAACTTTTCCGGCGCTTGCCCGAGCACCAGGCCCTGCTCGCCGCCGGGCGCAGCGCGCGCGTGACCGGCTTCGATCCACTCGCGCAGGATCTCGGCCACCAGGCCGGGATTGCCTTGGCTCTTTTTCCACAGCGCCGCCGCAATGCGCCGCGCCGGCTGGCTGGGATGGAATTGTCTGGAAACCAGCTCGAGCAGATCTGCTTCCGTCAGCGGTTCGAGCGCCAGCGCTTGGCTTTGCCAGCGTTCGCCAGCGCGCGCTTGCAGGCGCTCCAGGGCCTGCGTGCGCGCCACTGGTGCGCCCCTGGTTTGGCCGAAGACCAAGCACAGGCGCATGGGATCGTTCTTGCCGCACAGGCTCGATAGCACGCCCAAAGTGCCTTCGTCGGCGTTTTGCAAATCGTCCAAGAACAGCAGTACGGGCCGGATGCTCGCAAGGCGCTGCAGCCAAGTCGCCAGAGCCGAGGGAACCGCCGCCGGCAACTCGACGTCGAGTCCCTTGGCCAAGGCCTCGAACAACGTGCGCGCGATGGTGGGCGGCACCAGCCGCTCCAATTCCGCCAATTCTCGTCGCATCGGCTCCTCGCCGGTCGAAAGCCCCAGGTAGCGTTCCAGCAAGTGGATCAACGGGCCGCAGGGCCGTTCTTCGTCGTGGGGCGGGCAGTGGCCGTACAGGAACAGGGTCTTGTCGTTGCGCGTGCGCAAGATCTCGGCGAGTTCACTGACCAGGCGCGATTTCCCCGAACCTTCGGCGCCTTCGATCCAAACTGCGCGCGGCGTGCCTTGGAAAGCCACCTGGGCCGAGTCGACCAGGAGCGCGAGCTCATGCTCGCGACCGACCAGCGGACTTTTTTCCCAGGACGGGCGCGCGCTGTTGCTGGAAATGCCTTGGCGCGACTCCTGCACGTGCTTCCAAAAATCGCCTTGCTCGCCGGCCCTTACCTCGCGCTCCAGTTCGCTGGCGCTGGGACGCTTGGCGGGATCGCGGGCCAAAACGTAGGCGAGCAAGTGATCGAAGAACGGGGACAGGCTGGGAACCAGACGCGAAGGTGCGGTGTAGCGCGCCGTGACTAGCGCGGCTAAGAGCGCCGAACTATCGAGATGTTCCACGGAACGGCGTAGTAGCGAAGCCGTCGACACGTTGACCTGAGGCGCCGCATCCTGAGCGAAGGGATGGCGACCGGTCGCCATTTCGAACAGCAGGATGCCCAACGCAAACATGTCACCCTGCGGACTGGAGCGATCGCCGCGCGCTTGTTCCGGCGAGAGATAGGCCAGGCTGCCCGGGTTGACTTCGAACGAGGCGATCAAGTCGGTTGCCGAGGTGTACAAAGGGCGCGCGGTGGATGTGTCCAAGCTGCGTGCGAAACCCAAATCGAGCAGCACTGCGCCGTGGTCCGGTTCCAGGCGCACGTTTTCGGGTTTCACATCGCCGTGGATGTACCCGCGCGCGTGCAGGCTCGCCAAGGCGCCCGCCAGCTGGGCCGCGATTTCGCGCAGCAAGGGTTCGGACAACGGACCTTCGTGCGACAATCGTTCGCGCAGGGTCGGCCCTTCGATCCAGCGCATGATCAAGTAGGGCCCGTGCTGGTCTTCGCCCGAGGCAAGGCCTGGGACCAAATGCGGGTGGCGCACGCTGAGAGCGATGTGGGTCTCGCGAGCGAAAGCGGCCCGCGCTCGCGCATCACCGAGGAGCTCCGGCCGCAGGCGTTTGAGTGCCACGCGCATTCCGGCGGCGAGGCCCGTCGGCGCAGCCGTGGCGGGCCTTTCCTCATTCTCTGGCTGCGGCGGCGAGCCGGCCTGTGATCTGTCGGCCAGAGGAGCTTGCAGCACGGCGCGCGCGACGATGCCGGTCGCGCCGCGCGCGATTTCCACGACACCTCCAAGGAACTGGGCAGGAAGGGTCATTGGCCTGGTCTTTTGGCGCACCATTCCGTGCGCCGCATAAGCACGGCAGGATAGCATGGCCGGCCCAGCGAGCGGCCGGTCCATGGCCGCCAGGGCGCATGCATGACCTTCCACGTTTTCAACAGCCTTACGCGGCGCATGGAGGCCTTCGCTCCGCTGGAGCCCGGCCTCGTGCGCATGTACAACTGCGGCCCCACCGTCTACAGCCGCCCGCACATCGGCAATTACCGCAGCTTCTTGTTCGCAGATACCCTGCGTCGCTGGTTCGAGTATCGGGGCTATCAGGTACAGCAGGTGATGAACATCACCGACGTCGGGCACTTGCTCGCCGACCAAGATGAAGGCGAGGACAAGCTGGAGGCCCAGGCGCGGCGCGAGTCCACGGACCCGTGGCTCATCTCGCGCCGCGTGACGCAGGAATTCTTCGCCGACTTGGCCGCCTTGGGCGTGCGTCCCGCGACGGTCTACCCCAAGGCCAGCGAGCACATTCCGGAAATGCTGGAGATCATCGACGGCCTGGTGGCCAAGGGCTGCGCCTATGTCGTCGACGGAAACGTATACTTCGACGTAAACAGCTTTGCGCGCTATGGGCGCCTTTCGGGCAACCGCATCGAAGACCTGGAGGCCGGTGCGCGCATAGCCGTGCGCGAGGACAAGCGCCACCCGGCAGATTTCGCGCTGTGGAAGTGCGATCCGGCGCACATCATGAAATGGAACACGCACTATGGTGCGGATGGCTTTCCGGGCTGGCACATCGAATGCTCGGCCATGGCACGCAAGCACTTGGGCGAGAGAATCGACGTGCACACGGGCGGTGAGGACAACATCTTTCCTCACCACGAGTGCGAGATCGCCCAGACCGAGTGTTTCACGGGGCAACCGTTCGCGAACTACTGGATGCACTCCAAGTTCCTGCAAGTCGACGGCGGCAAGATGTCCAAGAGCCTGGGCAACGTGTACACCTTGGACGACGTGCGCGCGCGTGGTTTCGAGCCGCGCGTGCTGCGCTTTGCCTTGCTTCGTGGACAATACAACCAACCGCTGAATTTCACGTGGGCCGCGATGGTGGACGCTCAGAGCTCGTTGGAGAACTTGGATGACTTGGTGCGCCGCGCGCACGCGGCCGCGGCACTGGATCAGGACCAGGGCGCGGAGCAAGTGCAGCAGGCGACGGCGCGCTTCGAACGCGGCATGGACGACAACTTGAACGTGCCCGAGGCGTTGGTGGCGCTGAGTTACCTGCGCAGCCAGTTCCTCGAGCAACACATCACCGGCGGCGGCGCGCGCGCGGCGCTGGAATTTTTGGAGCGCGCCCACGGCGCGCTGGGGGTGCTGCGCCTGGCACAAGACACGCTGGAAGCGCGGGTCAAACAGCAGATCGAAGCTCGAGCACAGGCGCGCAAGCGCAAGGACTTCGCCGAGGCCGACCGCATTCGCAAGGCCCTGGAGGCCGAGGGCATCTTGCTGGACGACACCCCCCAGGGCGTGACCTGGAAGAAGCGCTAGCGCGGCTCGCCCCCAAGCGGGCCGCCAAGGCGCGCGTCAATCAGCCGGGGGCTTCTTGGGCGGCTGCTCGCGTTCGAGCATGGATTCGTACTCGTCCTCCCAAGCCTCAGGCACGATCTCGGGGGCTGTGCCCTGCTCTTGGATGGTCTGGTCGCGTTCGATGGCCTTGGCGATCAGCGAATCGATCTGGGCTGCCTTGGCTTCCGCTTCGTCGAAGATCCACACCACTTTGGGCGCGCGGCGCAGTTGCAGGTGACCGGCGATCTTGCGCTGCAAGAAGCCGCCCGCCGACTCCAACATGTGATCCGTGCGCGAGCGTTCGGCGCGGCCTCCCAGCACCGAGTAGTAGACCTTGGCCAGGCTCAAATCGCCCGAGAGTTCGACCTTGGTGACCGTGACCATTCCGGCGCGCGGGTCGTTGATCTCGAATTCCAATGCGTGCACGGCGCGCTCGTGGATGCGCGCTTGCAGCCGCTGGATCGTGCGCGGGTTTGCCATGTTCGATACCTCTAGGCCGTGGCGCGGACTGGAGGGGGCCTAGATGCGAAGCAGGCGCTTGGACGTGACCATCTTGAAGGCTTCGAGCACGTCGCCTTCTTCGAAGGCATCGAAATCTCGCAGCGTAATTCCGCAGTCGAAGCCCTCGCGCACTTCGCGCGCGTCGTCCTTCTCCCGGCGCAGCGCCGCAATTTGGGTGGTGGCAATCACCTGGCCCTTGCGCTGCACGCGAATACGGCTGTCCTTGTGCACGGTGCCGTCGATGACGTGGCATCCGGCGATGGTGCCGAACTTGGACGACTTGAACAGCTTGCGGACTTCGACGTGGCCCGTGATCAGCTCGCTGATGTCCGGCGACAGCACGCCCTCCATCATGGCGCGCACTTCGTCGAGCAATTCGTAGATCACTTCGTAGGGCCGGATCTCGATGCCCGCACGCTCTGCTGCGGTGCGTGCCTTGATGTCCACACCCACGCGGAAAGCCAAGATCACGGCGCCCGAGGGGATGGCCATGTTCACGTCCGACTCCGAGACCGTGCCCAGGGCTGCCTGCAGCAGCTTGACGTCGACTTCCTGGTGTTGGAGCCCGGAAATCTGTTGCGAAAGGGCCTGCAGCGAGCCTTGCACGTCGCAGCGCAGCACCAAGTGGATGACCTTCTTGTCCTTGTCGGCCACGGCCTGCATCAAGTTGTCGGCCGTCACTTGGCGGCGTTCGGCGATCGACATCATGCGGTTCTTGCGCCGGCGTTCCACGGCTACTTCGCGCGCTTGCTCCAGCCGTTCGACCACGTAGAAGGGATCGCCCACGGTCGGCAGCTCATCCAGTCCGGTGACCATCACCGGAGTGGAGGGGCCGGCGGATTGAATGATCTTGCCGTGATCGTCGTGGATCGAGCGCACGCGCCCGTAGCCTTCGCCGGCGAGGATCACGTCCCCGCGTTGCAAGGTGCCATCCTTGACGAGCAGCGAGGCAACCAGCCCCTTGCCTTGGTGGACTTCGGCTTCGATGACCACTCCGGAAGCGGGGCCCTTGGCGTGGGCCTTGAGTTCCAGTTCGTACTCGGCCTTGAGCAGCACTTGTTCGAGCAATTTGTCCAGGCCCTGCTTCTTGAGTCCGGACACTTCCACCATCGGCACGTCGCCGCCGTACTCTTCGCTGAGCAGGTTGTGCTTGGTCAGTTCCTGCTTGACGCGATTGGGATTGGCATCGGGTCGATCGCACTTGTTGATCGCAACCACGATGGGCACCTTGGCCGCGCGTGCATGTTGGATGGCTTCGACCGTGGACGGCATCGGGCCGTCGTCGGCGGCGACCACCAGCACAACGATGTCGACGGCCTTCGCGCCGCGGGCGCGCATAGCCGAGAAGGCCTCGTGTCCGGGCGTGTCGAGGATCGTGACCGCCTTGCCCGAGGGCGCTTTCACCATGTAGGCGCCCACGTGCTGGGTGATCCCGCCGGCCTCGCCGGCAGCGATCTTGGAATCGCGAATGGCGTCGATGAGCGTGGTCTTGCCGTGGTCGACGTGGCCCAGGAAAGCCACCGTCGGCGGACGGATCACTAGGTCGACCTCTTCCACGGCCGTGCGCTTGCGCGCCAGCTCGTCCCGCATGGCCGTTTCGGCGTGCACCTCGTGCACGACGTTGAGGGTCACGTCGAACTCCAGGGCCAGCAGCGATGCAGTCTCGTCGTCGAGCGTCGAGTTGATCGTGACCATTTGTCCCAGGGCGCTGAAAGCCTTGCCCAGGATCAGGTTCGACTTGACCGACAGCGCGTCGGCGAGCTTCTTGATCGTGACCGGTCCTTCGATCGTCAACTCGGTGCCCGAGACCGGCGACAGCCCCGGTTCCTGGGCTCGACCGCGGCCAAACGTAGGCTTGGCGCCGCCCGGCGTCGCAGGTCCGGTGGTCGGGCCGCGTCGGCGCAGGTAGCGCGCGGACTCCTTTTCGCGCAACTGGGCCGGAGTGAGTTGGCCGCGCTGGGCATGGTCGCCGCGCAAAAGTGCCTTCTTGCGGTCGTGTCCCAGTGTCGGCTGGACATCGGGCGTAACGTCGTCCTTGGACCTAAGGCGCCTGGTTTCGGGCTTGCGCGCCGCAGGCTGCGCTTGGATCTTGGACAAGTCCACGAAGCCGACGACCTTGCCGGCGATCTTGCGCAAGGCCGGCGCCTCGGCACCGCCGGTCGCCGCCGGAGCTCGAGGCGCCAGCGTTGAAGGTTGATCGGTTTGGCTATCGGCGGGCGCAGCCTCGAGAAGCGGAGGCTTGACTTCGATTTCGACTTCGGGCTCGGCCACGGGGGCCGGCACTTCGGCTACGGACGGCGCCTGTTGGCGCGCTGGCCGCATGGGAATCAAGTCCCGGTCTTGCTCAGCGGGTTTTTCTTCTTCGAGCGGGACTTTGGGCGTCTGGGGCGCGGCCGCTTCGAGCTCCACCGGCGCGGGCGCGGGCTGAGTGCCCGAAGTTGCAGCCGGACTCAGCGATGGAGGAACGCCGGCGCTGCGCTCGGGCTCGACGGGCGCGGGCGGCGATTGGGCCGGCGCGCCTTCCGTCGGCAAGAGCGAAAGCGAGCGCTTGGGTTTCTTGTCCTTGGCCGGTGCACCAAGAGTTTCGGCCGACGCCGAGGCTTGGGGCGAGGCTTGCGCCGAAGTGTTTGTCGGCGGAGCTGGAGCGCGTTCCGCTGGCGCCGTCTCGGCCTCGCTGGTGCCGCCTAGCCCCAAGCTTACTTTCTTGCGGCGCTTGACCTTGATCGCACTGTCCGCGCCCAGGTCCTCCATGTCGGCGCTAGGGGCCGCTTGCGGCGCCTTGGTCACCTTGGCGGACTCGGGGATGATCCCGTGGGCCTCGAGTAGGGCCTGCACGACCAGCAGGCGGGATTCGTCCAATGCGGAGGACGGACCCTTGACCTCGCTGACGCCAAGCTCTTTGAGTTTGACCGCCAGGTCTTGGCCCGAAATGCCATATTCCTTGGCCAGTTCGTATACGCGCTTCTTGCTGCTCACTCGTGCCTTGGGTGCATGCTAACGCAACTTGGGGGTAGGCGCCCGATGGCCTGGCCCGGCAGTCGCCTGGACTTGGTTGCTAGGCTCATGCGGCGGATTCGTCGTCCTCGGGGGGGGCAGCGGGCGCTTCGTCGCCGTCGGCGCCGGATTCCCCGCGTCCCAGAGACTCGGCCTCGAACTCGGCGCGCGTCTTGATCTCGATGTCCCAACCACACAGGCGGCTTGCCAGGCGCACGTTTTGGCCTTTCTTGCCGATGGCCAGGGATTGCTGGTCCTCGTCGACGATCACGATCGCCGAACGACTTTCCACATCCGGGTAGACGTTGTCGATGTGAATCATGGCCGGCTTGAGTCCGTTCATGATCAGGGTTTCCAAGGAATCGCTCCAACGGCTGATGTCGATGCGTTCGCCGCGCAATTCGTCGATCACGGCCTTGATGCGCGAGCCGCGCACGCCGACGCAAGCGCCGATGCAGTCGATTTTCGGGTCCTGTGAAATGACCGCCATCTTGGTGCGATACCCGGGCTCGCGGACGACGCGCTTGATCTCGATGATGCCGTCGGCGATTTCGGGAACTTCCAGTTCGAACAACCGGCGCACGAGGTCGGCGTGCGTGCGGCTGACGATGATGCGCACGCGCGGACCGTCCTTGCGAACTTCCAACACGATCGCACGAATGCGGTCGCCAGGCTGAAAAGTCTCCCCACGCACGCGCTCTTCCTTGGGCAGGTAGGCTTCGCACTTGCCCAGGTTGATGACCAGCTCGTCGCCCTCGAAGCGCTGCACGGTGCCGTTGATCAATTGGCCCACGCGGGCCTCGAATTCCTCGAACAGTTTGTCGCGCTCGGCTTCGCGCAACTTCTGGAACAGCACCTGCTTGATGGCCTGGGCTGCAATGCGGCCCAGTTCGGCCAACTCGACTTCGTATTCCTGCTCGTCGTCCTCGACCGTGATTTCGCCAGTCTTGCGATCGATCTTGACCACGAGCTCTTCGCCCGCCCCCAGGCGCTTGCGCACGCCCTGGGCTAGCGCTTCTTCGAGCCCCAGGAAGATGACCTCCTTGGGGATGTCCTTGTCTCGGTGGATGACGTCGATCATCCGCAGCAGGTCGTCTTTGTTCATGTGCGCGCTTGTGGGGCGGTCGGAGTGTTAGCCGGCCTTCTGGTGGGACGGGGACCCTGTCAGTCGGACGTAGCTTGTGAGGATCGTTGGCAAGGGGCTGGTTCTTGAAACAATCGTGGCAGCGCCATCTCGCAGCGAGCGGCCATGCGGGCGGCCGCCAGCGGGCGAGGATTGGTGGCTCTGAGTGCTTGGTCTTGGTCTGAGGAGCGAAGGCTTGTGGGCTTGGGTGGTGAGGGGTAGGTGCTTAAACGAACAGGAAGCGGTCGGCCCGCTTCCTGACTGGAGGAGGGTCCGCCCGGCTGGCTTTGAGAGTGCGCGCGGGCGACCCGTTAGTGTGGTATATGGAAGGCCTCCCAGTCAACGCTTCCCCTCCAAGCGTTCGACCTGGGCCCTCCCGCGAGCTCCGTCCCGTGTCCAAGCTACGCCTGGTCTTGAGTCCGCGATCCCTTGGCGCCCGCTGGAAGGAGCGCCGCCAAGCGGCCCAAGGGTGCTCGCCCCGTAGGTTCTCGCCTAGGCGCCAAGGGGCTAGGTTGCTGGCGCTTGCCGCAGCGGCCCTGTGCGGGTTCGCTGCCGGGCCCGCGAGCGCTCGGGGAGCGGCGCTGGGCCAGCAGGAGCCCAGCCGTCTAGCGGCTGCCGAGCAAACGAGCGATCATGCCGAGGTTGCCGTACGTCCGGTCGACGATGCGGAGCTAGCCTCGGACCTCGAGCGCTGGCTCCAGGCCCTGGTCGCCGATCCGCAGGCGCCGCAAGGGCGACTTGCCGCTCACGGCGCGGCCGCGGCTCGCGCCGCCTTGGCACGCCTCCAAGAGCGCCCGCTAGAGCACCATGCCTGGTCAGCGTTGCGCGCGGATCAAGTCAGCCACTTGCGTTTGGCTTTGGCGCAGCTGGCGCGCGAACATGCCGGTGCCGAAAACGCGGGAGCTGCTTGCGATGCCCTGGCAGCGGAACTCGAGCGCGCCTACGCGGCCCAGCCTAGCGCGCCGGCGCTGCGGCTGGTACTGATCGAACTCTTGGGCAGCCCAAGGCTCGCCGCGCATGGTGCGCCGCGCGCTGGCATCGAGCAGATCGATACCCAGCGCGCAACCACGCTCGAGCGCGTGGTGCTCCTTGATCCACAGCGCGAGTGCAAGGCGGCAGCCGTAGCCAGCCTGGCCTTGTTCGACAGCGCGCAGGCGGCGCGCGCACTCGAACGCTTGCTCTGGCAAGTTAGCCAGCGCGATCAAGCGCAGCTCGCGCGCGCGCTCGCAACGCACCCTGCGGCGCGCGAACGCGTGTGTGCCTTGGTGCGCGAGCTCTTCCTCCAGGACGCGCCGAACTTGGGCGCACCCGCTCCAAGAGGCGCGCGCACCCGGATTGGGGAAGAGGCTTTGGCCGAGTTGCTCGGCCTGGGTTACGGTTTCGCCTTGGCGGAAATCCCCTCCGGCGGAATGGTGGATGAAGACCTGGTGCCACTGCTTCTAGCCACGCGGCATCCATCGCCGGCGGTGCAGGAGGGTGGCCGCGCGGCGCTCGAAGGATTCCTGGCGCGCGCCCAATTCTTGGGGCAAGAACAGCGCGCCTTGGCCGTGCTGGAGCGTCTTGGCGGTTGCGGGCTGGACGACCTGGAGCTGCTCGAGATGGCCGCGCGCCTGGCGCTCGTCGCCGGAGTCGAACCGAGCACTGCTCTGGCCCGCGCCAAGGAACTGGAGCAAGCGGCGCTCGCGCGTGCGGGACTCCAGGCGCGCGTTGCGCTCTCAGGAGCGCTGCTGTTCCAGGCCGCCGCTTGGACCGCCATGGGGCGCGCGAGCCAAATGCTTCCCGGCGCCGCCATGCCGGCGACTGGCGAGGCCGCGGACCAAGGGCTGTCCACGCTGCTCGAGCGCGCGCGCGCGGTGCTCGATGAACTCGCGGGTGCGCGACTGGAACTGGCCGCCAGCGGTGCAGGGCGCCAAGGGGCCAGTTGGCTCGAACGACGCGCGCAGGTAGAACTCTACGCAGCCTTGGCTTGGCTCGACGGCATGCCGCAAGATTCCGCCCTGGCCTTGGAACGCGCCAAGGCCTTTGGGCGGGCAAAGGAGTGTGCGCGCGCGGCCCATCGTTGGTCGCTGGAAGCGCAACTAGCGAGCCTGGCCGACTCCACCGACAAATCCAACCTGCCCAGCGTGCAGAGTTTCGGCGATCTGATCAGCGGACCTTTTTCGCCCTTCGAATTGGCGCTGGGACGCGCGCGCCAGGCCGAGCGCGGCAACGCGCGCAGCTTGGACTTGGCCTTGGCGCTGGGGCGCGCCATGGCCAGCGTGGCGCCGGGCGAATTGCCCGGGTTCGAAAGCGACGTGGCGTTCGCCAATCAGGGCGGTTCGGGTTTCGAACCCGCCGGCGATGCCACGCGTCGCGGCCTGCTCGAGTCCATCGCGCGCACCGAACTGGAGGTCCTCGATTCGCAAATCGCCGAAATCGAGAGCAAGCTCGAGCGCCCCGACGTGATCGAGCTGGCCGGCGGCGATGTAGCTCGCTCCTTGGAAGTCAGCTCCGATCTGGCGCAGGAATTGGACATTCTGCGGTCCTGGCGCATGTTCTTGGCCTCGCTGCAAAGCGACCTCGCCAGCGAGCAGGAGCCGTCCGAGAACGGAGCCCAAAGTTCGCGCGCCTTGCCGCGCGGCCTAGCGCGATTGCGCTCGCCGGCGCCGCTGGCCTTGGAGCTGGCCGCTTGGCTACGCGAGCAAGGACGGGCGCGTGAGGCGCTGGAGCTCGCGCAGCGAGCCAGTCGCGACGCCGACGACACGAGCATCGGAGAGCTCTGGCGCGGATCGCCCGATGGAACGTTGTTCGTCGCGCGCGCCGAATCAGCCGTGGGCTCGGCTTGGATGGACCTGAATGAACCCAAGCAAGCCCAAGAAGTATTGCTGCGCGCACTGGACCGCGTGGAGTTGCTAGGGCGCGAATTGCAGGAGCGCGGCGTGGGCCCGCGCGTGGAAACGCGCTTGCGCGCCGAACAGTCGAGCTTGCTAGTTGCCTTGGCGGTGAACGCCAACGTCAAACTCAAGGACTCCGCCCGGGCGCTCGAATACTTCGAGCGCGCCTGGGCGCTGCGCCAGGACGATTTCTTGCGCGTACTCTTGGCCTGCTATCGCGCCCGAGCGGGGCGCACGGCCGAAGCGCGCGCGATTTTGCAAGGCATGCCCGAGAGCCCGGGAAACTTCTACAACTTGGCTTGCACCTGGGCGCTGCTGGGCGATCTGGACTTGGCGCTGGAGTACTTGCGGCGCGAATTCGAGCAATTGGGAAGCTCCTCGGGAGTCTTGCAGCGCCAACAGGCGTGGGCCGCGGGGGATCCGGATCTCGCCGCGCTGCACGGTGACGCGCGTTTTTGGGAACTGCTCGGGGAAGCTGGCGCTGCCGCTGCGCAAAGCGCAGCAGACGAATCCAAATGAACGAACTCACGCAAGCAGCTGTACTACCCGGTGGTCGCGCGACGCTCACCGGTCGCGGTCGAAGGCGCTTCGAAAGTGGCCACCCGTGGATTTTCGCCGACGACGTCAAGAGCAGCGAAGGCGAAGCGGGGGCTCTCGTGGCCATCGAAGATCCCGCCGGTGCGCACTTGGGCTGGGGCTGCTTGAGCCTGAAGTCCAAGCTCTGCTTGCGTACGGTTTCGCGCACCAGCGAGCGTCCAGGCCGCGAGTTCTTCGCGGCCGCGATCGAGCGCGCGCTGGAGCTGCGCCGCAAGGCCGGACTGCTCGAACCACAGGGCGCTTGTCGATTGATCGCCGGGGACAGCGAACACATCCCGGGCCTGATCGTCGATCGCTATGCCGATGTGCTCGTGTTTCAGTGTGGAACCTTGGCCGCCGATCGTCTGCGCGCCTTCGTGCTGGAGTGCCTGACGCGTATGTTGCCCTTTCCCGTGCGCGCCGCGCTCGATCGCTCGGACGCCTCCGTGCGGCGCCTGGAAGGACTCGAGCCACGCGTTGAAGTACTCATGGGGGAACTGCCCAGCGAAGTCGTGGTGCGCGAAGCTGGGCTCTCCTACGAAGTCGACGTGCGCGGCGGGCACAAGACCGGTCACTACCTCGATCAGCGCGAGAACCGCCTTGCGGCCGCGGCATGGAGCGCGGGTCAGGACGTGCTCGACGTGTTCTGTTACGACGGGCTGCTGGGCATTCGCTGCGCGCTGGCCGGCGCGCGTTCGGTGCTGTGTTTGGACCAATCCCAAGCCGCGCTCGAGCGCCTGGCGCGCAATGCCGAGCGCAACGGCGTGTCGAACCTCGTGCGCGGGGAACGCGTGGACGCCATGAAAGACTTGCGCGAGCGCGCCAAGTCGGGCGCACGCTTCGGCGTGGTGTCCGTCGATCCGCCCGCCTTCGCGCGCAACAAGAGCGAACTGGAAGGAGCGCTGCGCGGCTACAAGGAATTGAACGTACGCGCCATGGCCCTGATCCCTGAGGGCGGGCATCTGATCAGCTCGTCTTGTTCCCACGCGCTGCGCGAAGTCATGTTCTTGGAATTGCTGGCCGGCGCGGCCGCGGATCTGGGCCGCGACGCGTACTTGAGAGCTCTTGCGGGCGCGGCCCAGGACCACCCGGTGCTGCTGGGGCTGCCCGAGAGCTCCTACTTGAAGTGCGCATTCATTCGCATGGGGGCCTAAAGCACGGCGTGCCGCCGTGCTGCGCTTGAGCAAGGGCGCTCCCTCGCCTATCCTCAACTTTGGCGTGAGTATCGAAATCCAAGTCAACGGCCTTGCTCGGCAGGTCGAGCCGGCGGCGACGGTAGCCAGCTTGCTGCGCGAGCTGGGCTTGGACCATGGTCACATCGCCGTCGAACTCAACCAACGCATCGTGCGCCCTTCCGAGCGTGCAACCAAGGCATTGGCGCCTGGCGACGAGATCGAAATCGTGACCTTGGTCGGGGGCGGTTAGTCGCACGTGGTGCCCTCGGAACCTTCGATTCCCGTGCAGCGCGCGGCCGCCCCCGAGAAATCTTTTCTGGAGCAATCTCTCGCTGAGCCTGCGCTCGCGATCGGCGATTTGCGCCTGACCTCGCGGCTCATGCTGGGCACGGGCAAGTATCCAAGTCCACAGATCATGGCTGCGGCCCTGGAGGAAAGCGGCACGCAGGTGGTGACCGTGGCGGTGCGGCGCGTGAATCTGGACCAAAGGCGCGGCCCCAGCCTGCTCGATCATGTGGATCGGACGCGCTATCACTGGCTACCCAACACCGCCGGCTGCTTCGACGCCGCCAGCGCCATCCGCACGGCCGAGTTGGCGCGCGAGCTGCTCCAAACGCCACTGATCAAGCTGGAGGTGCTGGGCGACGAACGCACGCTCCTGCCCGACCCGGTTGGAACCTTGGAAGCGACGCGCGAATTGGTGCGGCAAGCATTCCACGTGCTGGTGTACTGCTCGGACGATCCGCGCATGGCCGTGCGCCTCGAAGAACTAGGCGTCAAGAGCGTGATGCCCGCCGGTTCGCCCATCGGTTCTGGTCAAGGAGTGCTCAATCCCAATGCACTCTCGATCACCCTCGAACTCGTGCGCGTGCCGGTCATCGTGGATGCAGGCGTGGGCACCGCCTCCGACGTAGCCGCGGCCATGGAACTGGGAGCCGCGGGCGTTTTGCTCAACTCGGCCGTCGCTTTGGCCAAGGATCCTGTGCGCATGGCGCGCGCCATGCGCGATGCGTGCACAGCGGGGCGCGACGCGTTTCTGGCGGGGCGCATTCCCAAGCAGCGCTATGCCAATGCTTCTTCGCCCATGCACGGCATGCTTGGCACCTCTGTGCCCGACTCAGGATCGCGGGTGGAGCAACGCAGTTGATGTCCGCATTGGCTATAGGTGTGGAGGCCAGCAAGCTGGACCTGACCGATTCGGCGGTGTGTTTGAACGGCCTCTTGCTGGCTGCCGGCGGTGTGGCGTTAGCCCCACTGGCGATTGCGCTCGTGCGCCGCCTGTGGCCGGCGCGCATCGTGTTCTTCGCGCGCTGGCGGTTCTTGCATTTGCTTCAAGCGGTGCTCGTGTATGCACTCGCCGGCCCCCTCGTGGGAGTCATTCTGCGGCGCGTGGCCAAAGAGCCGTCGACGCTCGCCTTGCTGACAGCCTCGAGTGGTGTGGCGGCGCTGGTGGCTCTGCTCGTCGTGTGGCAGGCAAGGCGCCTGGACCCCTCGGGGCCCAGAAGTCTTGGTTTCAACTCCGGCGGTAACTTGCGGGCCATGGCCGCCGGCTGCGCGAGCTATGTCGTGCTTCTGCCGTCGCTGCTGGGTCTGTCGATGGCCTGGCCCTTCGTTTGGGAGCGCCTGGGCGGGACGTACGCGCCCCAGGAAGTGGCCATGGGCATCGCAGGCACGCCCAAGGAGCAGCTGTGGATGGTGGCGCTGCTGGCGATCTTGGTCGTGCCGTTCCTCGAGGAACTGCTGTTTCGAGGATTCCTGCAGCCGCTGCTAGTCCAGAACCTAGGCGACCGCGGCGGGGTTGCTGCAGCCGCCTTTGCCTTCGCGCTCTTGCACGGCGGGGCGGCCTTCCTGCCGATTTTCGCGTTGGCGCTAATTTTGGGCGCCTTGATGCTGCGCACGCAGCGCTTATGTGCTCCATTTGCCGTACACGCGCTGCACAACGCTCTGATGTTCACGGCCTTGACTCAGTTCGAAGACTTGCGCGAGACGTACACCGACCTGGCGCCATCCATCGTGGTGCAGCTTGTGCCCTGGGCCGCGTGGGAGTCGTGGGAGCGCGGTTTGGCTTGCGTGCACCACTGGCTGCAGATCCCGTGGGCGCACGGAATGCTAGGCTAGCTCGCATGTTGAGCTATCCGCGCGAAGGCTTGTTCCGGCGACTGGAAGGCGGCGCATTCGCGGCCAAGAACGCCACGCTGACCGGCGACCTGCAACTGGGTGAGGACGTCGGCATTTGGTTCGGCTGCGTGCTGCGCGGGGACGACGCGCCCCTGGCCGTGGGGGCGCGCACCAACATCCAGGACTTGACCATGATCCACGCCGACACAGGCGCGCCGAACAACATCGGCAGCGAAGTCACCGTCGGTCACCGCTGCGTGCTGCACGGCGTGTCCATCGGAGACCGCTGTTTGATCGGCATGGGCGCGGTGCTACTGGGCGGGTCGCAAATCGGGGCCGAATCGCTCGTTGCCGCCGGCGCCGTGGTCAAGGAGAACTTCGTGGTTCCGCCGCGCTCCTTGGTGGCCGGCGTGCCGGCCAGGATCGTGCGCAGCCTGCGCGACGACGAAGTCCAGAACATCGTGGCCAGCGCCGAGGGCTACGTGAAGAAGATCCGGCTGTACCTGGTGAGCGGACAGTGACCCAGCTCGACGCTGCTAGAGACGCTCGCGTCGATGCCGCGCGGGCGCATTTGGCGCGACTTTCCCGCGTCCTGGTGGCGTTCTCTGGCGGCGTCGATTCCAGCGTCCTCTTGGCCTTGGCGCGCGATGAGCTGGGCAGCCGCGCGCTGGCGGCCATCGCCGATTCGCCGTCCCTGGCGCGCAGCGAACTGGAGAGCGCGCGCCGCACGGCAGACCGCCTGGGAGCCGAGCTGATCGTGCTTGGAACGGATGAACTCTCCGATCCGGACTATGTGGCCAACGCCGGCGCGCGCTGCTACTACTGCAAACGCACGCTGTTCGCCGCCATGAAGCCGGCCGCGCTGGAGCGCGGCATCCCACACCTGGCTTTCGGCGAAATCGTCGACGACCTCGGCGAAGACCGCCCCGGGGCGCGCGCCGCGCGCGAGTTCTTCGTGCACGCACCCTTGTGCGAGGCCGGGCTCACCAAAAAGGACGTGCGAGCGCTTGCGCGTGCGTGGGGCCTGGAAGTCGCCGACAAGCCCAGTTCGCCGTGTCTGGCTTCGCGCTTGCCGATCGGCACGCGCGTGACCGCCGAACGCCTCGCTAAGGTCGAGCGCGCGGAAGCCGCGCTCAAGGACTTGGGGCTCAGCGTGCTGCGCGTGCGCGATTTGGGGTCGTCGGCGCGCGTGGAACTGGGCCAGGGCGACTTCGAGCGCGGCCTCGAACTCGGCCCGGAATTGGGCCGGCGGCTGGCACTGGCCGGCTTCGTGAGCCACGAAATCGCGCGCTACGGATCTGTGTCGGCGTGAATGCCGCTTGGCGCCCGGTCGGGGGCTGGGAGGCAAGCGGCGGGACTGAGCCAGGAATCTGACTTGCGCGGAATTCTTGGCGGTTCGGCGCATAGGATCCCCGCATGCAAGTCACTACGACACCCAGCATCGAAGGCAAGCGCATCACCAAGTACTGCGGCGTAATCACCGGCGAGGCCATCCTCGGCGCCAACTTGTTCAAGGACCTGTTCGCGGGCGTGCGCGACCTGGTCGGGGGGCGATCCGCCACTTACGAACGCGAATTGCAGCGCGCGCGCGAACTCGCCATGACCGAGCTCCAAGAGCGCGCCGCCGAACTGGGCGCCAACGCGGTGGTGGGCATCGACTTGGACTACGAAGTCTTGGGCACGACCAACGGCATGCTCATGGTCTCGGTCAGCGGCAC
>JAKFYL010000061.1 GCA_021730845.1 Planctomycetota bacterium
CGGCCAGCGGCGCCGGCGCGCAGTTTTCCTACTCGGTCAAGCGCGCGCTCAAGTACGACGTCGATTGCGCCAGTCGCGACCGCGCTTTGGACGCCATTTTCGAACGCGAAGGCTGCGATGAGCGCGCCTTGTGCGACGAGCTGTACATGACCTGGGACGAAGCGCGCGAACTCGCGCGCGGCGGCGTCGAGCTGGGTGGGCACACCGTTTCCCACGCGGTACTCTCCAAGCAGCCTCCGGCCGAACAAGACCGCGAGGTCCGCGAGGGTGCCCGGGCGATCGAGCGCTCCTTGGGCAATGCGCCCAAGACGTTCGCCTATCCCTTCGGCCGGCGCTGGGACTTCAACGACACGACCGAACGTGTCGTGCGCCAGTGTGGATTCGAGCGCGCCGTGACCATGCACGCGGGCACCAATCGACCCGACACGTCGCGCACTCGATTGCATCGACTAGCTCTGGACGGCGACGTCAAGCTGCACCTGTTGGCAACCGAAGCCTGCGGGGGCTTCGACTTGCTGCGCAAGATTGGTTTGAATCTCTCGGAGTGAAAACCCAGTCCTTCCAAGCGCAGCGGCGCGCCAAGCCCTTGGAGTGGGGACTGGTTGCCCTGCTGACCGTGGTCACGCTGCTTGCGCGACAGTCGGGTCTGGATTGTTTGCTGCCAGGTCTTTTGGAGCCCGACAGCAACGTGACGTTCCAAGTGCGCAGCTTGGAAGTACCTGAGTTGAGCCCGCAGCTGGATTGGCAATTCGGCAGCTACCCGCTGCTCGTCGCGCGCTCGGTGCAGCTCTTGCCACAGCCCAGCCGCAGCCCCAAGGCCGATCAGGATCGCGAACAGTGGCTGGCAGCAGCCTCAGCCGAACACGTGCGCGCGCGGCGCGCGGTGAGCATTTGGAGCACGGCTTTGGTGCCGTTGACGTGGCGCCTGGCCTCGAATTTCGTCAGTCCCCCGTTTGCCCTGGCCGCGGCGGCCTTGAGCGCGACCAGTCTTCTAGCGACCTCCTTTGCGCAGCAAGCGCGGCCCCACGGGCCAGTGGCGGCGGCGATCCTTTTGTGCGTGATCCTGTCGATCCGTTTCGCGCGCAATCCCAGGCTTTGGAACACGCTCCTGTTGCTTGGCAGCGTGGTCGCGTCGGTGGGGGTGCTGCACAACGGAATCGCGGCCTTGGGGCCGGCCTTTGTTGCGGTTTGGTGCGCCGTTTCGCGCTGGAGAGCGCGCATCGGGCTGTGGCTAGCGGTGCTTGCCAGCGCGGCCTTGAGCGTATTGACGTTTTACCCGGCGCTGTTCTCCGACGATCCCACGGTGGGCGGCACCAAGCTCGAAGAGTCGGGGCTGCGCCAAGGCGAACACATCATCAACTGGTCGCAATTCAACGGCCGCGGCTTGCTGCGCATGTGGGATACGCTCTGGCGCTACGAAATCGTGGCGCTGGCGATCTTGATTTTGGGGTTGGTGGGTGTGTGTCTGCATTGGTTCCAGCGGCGCGAGCGCGCGGACACCAAGACCTCGCAAGCCGCGTGGATCGCCGCTGCTTTCGCGCTGCCGTACTTGGGTGTCGTAGGCGCCTTCGAGGCCACGGCCGAGCGCTTCTTGTTGCCCGGGTTGCCGTTCGCCTACGTGCTTGGCGTGAGCGGATTGGAACGCCTCGCCGGAGCGCGCGGCCGGCGCGCGGCGCTTGCGGGGCTGGTGCTCGCACTGGGCTTTGCGGGCTTTGTCAGCAGCCGCATGCTGCTGCTGCGCTCAAGAACCTCGACCGTCGAGCAAGCCTGCCAGTGGCTGCGCGAGAACGCGGCTCCGGGCGAGCGGGTGCTGGCCAATCCGGGCTTGGATTTGCCGCTGTTTTCCACGCGCGAGGCGTTGACCATGGCGATGGACCGCATTGCCTTTGGTTACCCGCTGATCACGAACTGGACGCGCTTTCAGGCCCGCGCACGCCTGAAACAGGAGTTGGAGCCAGTGTCCAACGAACCGCGCCTGGCGCTGGAGATGATCCTGCCGGTCGATTTCCTGCCGCCGGATGTGGATCGGGCTCACGCCTTGCTGGAGAGCAAGGCACCTGCGTTTGTCGTGGTGGAAAGCGAGGGCTCGATCTACCAGCGCACTTGGATGATCGGACTGGGGCAGGCGCTGCCGGGCGCTGCGCTACTCCAAGCGCGCTTCGATCCGGGCCTGCCGGACGGAGAACCGATGCTGTTCGAGGACCAATCGCACCCCCAGCGATGGCACGGGATCGCGCGCACGCTACGCGCCAAGTGCTACGGGCCGCAGATTTCGATTTGGAAGCTCAACGCGCCCGCTTCCGCCGCTTCCGGCGAATAGAATGGCGGCCGATAGCAGCCGCGGAGGCTTCAGATCGTATAGATGAAATCGGAGTCGGTGCCGGATCCGAACAAGAGCAGTAGCGCGAGCGTGATCACAACCAGCGCGATCGGTACGACGATCCACGGCCAGTACGCTTTGAGGAATTCCATGGGCCTGATTGCGTGCTTGGGGGCGCTGAGCTCGACGGACTGCGCTGGAGGATGCGCCGGGCGAAGAACCAAGACATGCAGCCAGCGCGACCTGTCGGCCGAAAGCCAGCGGCTGCGACTAGCGCCAATGCGCTGCGCTAGTTGATGTTGTACGTGAAGGGGGAGTCGCTTCCACCGCCGAGTGCAAACAGCACCAGCAAGGCGATCACGACCAGTGCGATCGGGGCGACGATCCACAGCCAATATTCTTTGAGGAATTCCATGGGAACTTGGGTGCGCTAGGGTCGGCAACTTCCGCGGGAGGTATCCGGAGAACCAAGGGGGACTAGAACAAAGTATAGATGAAAGGCGCAATCAGGGGGCTGGAGGCCGCTACCACCAGCAGGCTGCCCACGCTCAACAGGACCATCACCAGGGGCATCAGGTACCAATGCCCGCGCAGCGTAAAGGCCTTGATGAGCTCGGCGATCGTGCCCAGCCGCCGGCCCAGCTTGTAGGCCACGAAGGACAGCACGGCCAATAGGAACAACGGCAGGATCAGGCGCGCATAGGCCGGGGGCAGGGCTCCGATCAGGAACTTGCCGCCCATGAATATGCCAAACACCAGGCCAAGCATGGCGCCCACCTTGAGCGGGGCCAGGGCGCGATTTTCCTTGGGGTAGGTGACGCAGTAGATGGTCGAAAGCGCCAACCACAGTCCGGCGAACAACTTGGCCCAAAACGGGATCCCGGAACTTTTCGCCGCGGGCGTGACAGGGAGCTGCGCCAGCGCTTGCTTGGCGGCTTGCTCGGGCGGCAAGAAGCCTTGGCTGTCCAGCTGTTCGCGCAGGAACGAAGCGAACACGCCATTGCCCTTGGGTGTGAAGTGCCAATCGATGTCGTAGTACGAGCCCGCGCCTGCCTGGCGCAGGGCCGCGCGCGCGTCCAAGGTCGGCAAGCCGATTTCCTTGGCGATCGCGATCACATGTTCGAACGGGCGTTCGGGCAGGAATTGGGCCGGATCTACCCCTAAGAACTTCTGGCAGAACTTGAGCTTGAACTCGTCGTCGACTGCCGAATGCGAGGGGATCGGAACCACCACGGCCTTGACGCCCAGGCGAGCGACGGCGGCTTGCAGCGCCTTGAGCGCGCCTTGGGTTCCCTGGCGCGATTGCAGTTCGAATTTGTCGATCTGCGTGACATCGGGAGAGACCGGCAAGACGGCCGCGAACTCCTTGAGCAGCGCTCGCTTGGCGCCGGCGGGTTGGTACATGTGGGCCGCCACGTCGCGCGGCTTGCCGTAGCCGAAAAAGCGCGCCAAGGCGCTGTTCATCAACAGGCTGCGTTTGGGCCACGGCGCCAGCTCGCGCTGCTCCAAGGCGCCGGTGGCCTCGAAGACAGGCTTCGCCAAGCCCCCGATGTAGGTCTCTTGGCCGTTCCAGTACCAGTCGTTGTCGTAGGGGAACAGCAGCACCAGATCCGGCGACCACTCGGCGCCGTTGGCGGCCAGCCAAGCGACGGCTTGGTCGGTCGAATAGCCCTCCGTGCCGGCGTTGATCACCTCCACGTTGCGGCCTTCGGCCTTCCACCAGCGCTCGAGCTGCTCCACGAAACTGTCGGCCCGCTCGACCGAATAGCCCAGCGTGAACGAATCCCCTAGGGCCAGCACGCGGAACACGCCGGGGGCCTTGAGCTTGGCCGCGCCTTGATCCTCGCGCAGGCCGAACTCGTTGGTTTCGATGGTGATCTTGTACTCGGGCGTCGAGCGCACGACTTTGCGCCCGGCTTCCTTGGCCCAGCCCGCGTGGCGGTCGAAACGGTTGAGCGACTTGGGCGGCGCCTTGCCGATCAGGCGCAGTCCGCCTTCCAGCACCAGCGCTCCCACCAGGAGCGAGACCAAGATCGAAAGCATTACGTTGATGGCACGCATCGGACTAGCTCATGAGCTCGGTGATCGTGTCGCCTTCATGCCGCAGGGTGAAGCGCGTTTCGGCGATCTTCTTTTTGGCGTCGGCGCGCACCACGTAATTGTTGAGGAACAAATAATCCATGCCCGACAAGCTGAAGGTGTTGAAGGCGTGGCTGGGATCTTCGACGATCGGTTCGCCCTTGAGGTTGAAGGACGTGTTCATGACTACCGGCACGCCGGTGAGTTCTCCGAAGCGTTCGATCATGCGGTGGTAGCCCGGATTGGTGGCCTTGTACACCGTTTGCAAGCGGCCCGAGCCGTCCTCATGGGTGATGGCCGGCAGAACCGAGCGCTTTTCCGGGCGCACGGGCGTGACGTACAGCATGAAACGCGCCGGGAAATGCCGCTGCGCGTCAGGGATATCGAAGAATTCGTCGGCCCGTTCTTCCAAGACCGAAGGCGCGAAAGGCCGGAAGGCCTCGCGGAACTTGATGGTCGAGTTGAGCTTCTCCTTCATCTCGCTCTTGCGCGGATCGGCGATGATCGAGCGCGCACCCAGGGCGCGCGGGCCCCATTCGAAGCGGCCGCGGAACCAACCGCACACCATGCCGTCGACCAACTTGCGCGCTACGAAATCGTAGAACTTCTCGTCGTCCTCGATCTTCTCGTAGGGGATCGAGTGCTTCTCCAAGAAGGCCTGCACCTGGGCGTCCGTGTATTCGCTGCCCAAGTAGGCGTGCTCGAGGGCCGGACCGCGGGGTTGATCGAGCACGTGGTTGTAGGCCCAGTAGGCAGCTCCCACGCAGCCGCCGTCGTCACCGGGCGCTGGATGCACGTACACGTCGGTGAACGGGCCGGCGCGCAGCACTTTGTAGTTGGATACGGAGTTGAGCGCCACCCCGCCGGACAAGCACAGTTGCTTGAGTCCCGTGACTTCGTGCAGGTGCACGGCCATCTTCTGCACGATCTCCTCGGTGACGCGCTGGATCGACGCCGCTACGTCGCAGTAGAACGGATCGAGCGACTTGTCGGAGGTCTTGGGGTCGCGCGCGGGCCGTCCGAAATGCTCTTCGAAGGCCTTGGACAGCGTGCTGTTGCGCGAGAAATGGTAGGAGAAGTAGCGCATGTCGTGCCACACGCTGCCGTCCCCCGCAACTTGAATGATCTCGTAGATCTTGTCGCACATGCTGGGCTTGCCGTAGGGGTGCATGCCCATCAACTTGTATTCGCCTTCGTTGACCTCGAAGCCGCAATAGGCGGTAAAGGCCGAATACAACAGGCCCAACGAGTGCGGGAAGCGCAACTCTTTCAAAATCGTGATCTTGCGGTCGCGGCCGACTCCCAGGGTGCCGGTCGACCATTCGCCTGCGCCGTCGATGGTCAAGATCGCCGACTCGCGGAAAGGCGAGGTGAAGAAACTCGAAGCCGCATGCGACATGTGGTGATCGGCGAACAGCAGCTTCGAAGCGGGGATGCCGAGTTTCTTCAGCATCATCGACTTGATCCACAGCTTGTCGCTGATCCAGCGTTGCATCGACTCGCGGAACACGGCCGAGGAGCGCGGAAAAGTCGCCATGGCCGTGAGCAGCATGCGCTCGAACTTGACGAAGGGCTTTTCGTAGAACACGACGTAGTCCACGTCCTGCATCGAAATGCGCCCCATCTTGAGGCAAAAATCGATGGCGAGCTGCGGGTAACCGGCGTCGTGCTTGACGCGACTGAAGCGCTCCTCTTCCGCGGCCGCGATCAAGACGCCGTCCTGGACCAATGCCGCGGACGAGTCGTGGTAGAAGAACGAAAGGCCAAGGATGTTCATGAGCGTTCAGCCTTTAGTCCTGCCGGCGCGCCTGGGCTAGCGTGTCGTTGGTGCTTTCCCAGGCGCTCCAATTGCTGGCGCGCGGGCGCAGGTGCAGCGGATCCGCAAACAAGCGATAGAAAACGGCGAAGGGTCCAAGCAGTCCGAAGTACAAGACGGTCAAAAGCACGCGGCTGAGCATGCTTCCAAACTGTTCACTGAAGTGCAGCAGAGCTTTCATCGAGTGGCGTTTCGCTCTTTGTGGGGGGGCCGGCTCCGAGCGCGTGCCTGGACCAGGGAGGCTCGGGCGAAGGCGATGGGAGCGGTGTGAGATACTTTCTTGCTCGGGGGGCGAAAGGTGGGACGGTGCGGGGCTACACGGGGCTAGCCAAGCTACAAGGAATAGGGGAGCGAAGCGTGGGATCGAATCGTGGGCGCCCCTGTTCTGGCGGCTTATCCTCTGGGCGCAAAGGCCGGGAATTATAGCCTGCCGACTTGGGGGGGCGCACGAAAGCGCTGCGCGAGCCCCTACGGACGGCACCGCAAGTGCTGCGGGGCCGTGCTAGCGCAAGACCAGGGCGCCGCGATACAGCTCGTCGCGCGATAGCCGTTGGTCGCGGTCGTCGTCGCGCAAGATTTCCAGTTCGAGTTCCGTGCCAGGGGCCAAATTGGCAACCCAACTTGCGAGCTGGCTGGCACTGGCCACGGACCAGACTTGGGCCGCGCCACGCACGCGCAGCGCGTCGAGCACGTCGCCGGGGCTTAGGCCCAGGCGACTGGCTGGGCCGTCTTGTGCCACCTTGGTCACGCGCACGCGCTGGTAGGGTCCGCCCAGCGTGCCGGCGGCGAAAGACTCGACCGTCATTCCCGCGCGCTGGAAAAGAATTCCATCGGCCTTGTCCCAGCCGCGCAAGAGCAACTCGCGTGTCGCGCCCGCTTCGTCTTGCACGCGCACGATCACCGGCAGGTTGGGCAAGAGCGGCAGGCGCGCCGCGCGATAATCGGCCTCGGTCTCGATGGCCAGGCCCTGGATCTGCACCAGGCGCTCTCCCTGCATCAAGCCTGCCAAGGCGGCCGGACTTTCGGGCACGACTTCGCAGATGCGAAAGCGATCGGCGCTGTCGACTTCGAATCCCAGCCAAGCGCGCGCGGCCGAAGGCGCGAACAAATGATCGCGCAGCACTTCTTCCACGCGGTCCACCGGAATCGCGAAACCCATGTTCTGCGCGCTCTCGTTCACGGCGCAATTGATGCCGATCAACTCGCCCAGCACATTGAGCAGCGGCCCGCCGGAATTGCCGGGGTTGATCGAAGCGTCGGTCTGGATCAGGTCCGTGAACACGCGCTTGGCTAGACCAGAGCCGATTTCCACGTTGCGATGCAGACCGGAAATGATGCCGGCGCTGACACTCAGGCGCTGCTTGTATGGATTGCCGATGGCGATCACGCGTTCCCCGATCATCAAGTCCGAGCTCGTTCCCCGATGCACCACCGGGAAGTCGCGCTCACCGCGAATCTTGAGCAGCGCCAAGTCCTCGGACGCCACGTAGCTGACCAGTTCCGCTGGGTAGGTGCGCGGGTCGATTTCCGGGTCGAAGGACACCGTGATGGAGCGCGAGTCCGAGCCCAGGATGTGGTAATTCGTGACGATGAAACCGGCCTTGTCGACCACCACGCCCGAGCCGGTGACGGGGCGCAGTTCCGTGCGTGGCTTGCCCAACAGGTCCCAGCCGGCCAGTGTGGGACGCTGCGCCACCACGTAGACGACAGCCGGCGCCGCGCTGCGCACCACCAAGACTTCGGGCGTGATGCGCGGATTGAAGGCCGGGGCGGACGTGCCGACTGGCGCCGGGTCGGCCTGCCCGAAGACCGGCGCGCACAGGCCCATGGCCAGAGTCCAAGTCAGGGCTGCGCGGCCTAGGGCCTTGGCCAAGAGGCTACGCCGAACACTGCGGGCCGAATGCATCACGCTCTGAGCACCTACGTTGGGTATGGGCGTGCTGTGAGCGGCACACTAAGGAATGGGAGCCCGCGGCGGTGCGGGGGATGGTGGGCCATACTCGACTCGAACGAGTGACCTCTACGATGTCAACGTAGCGCTCTAACCAACTGAGCTAATGGCCCTGCATGTGCTCGAGCTGCCACCCAAGTTCGAGGTGCCAGCGTCCCAAAGGACCGGCGCAGCTTACGGACGGACCTAGGGGCGCGCCAGCGGAATTCGGAGCCGCTGGCTTGCCCGCGCTACACTCAAGGCGCACTGTCCCCCCCAACGTCCCCAGTTTAGGACCCATCCACCGTGAGAGTCGGCGTCGTTCGCGAAATCAAGAGCCAGGAAAACCGGGTTGCCCTGACCCCCGCCGGAGTCGATCGGTTGGTCGAAGCCGGACATGAAGTGTTGGTCGAGGCCCAAGCGGGAGTCGGCAGCGGACTGGAGGACGAGCAGTACCGCCTCGCCAAGGCGCGCATCGTGCCCGACGCCAAAGGCGTGTGGGATGCGTGCGACTTGGTATTGAAAGTCAAGGAGCCGCTGAACCAAGAGTGGCCCAGGATTCGCCGCGGGCAGACGCTGTTCACGTACTTCCACTTGGCTGCCGATCGAGCGCTGACGGATGCCATGTGCAAGACCGGCGCCAACTGCTTTGCTTACGAAACGCTCGAGGTGGGGCGCACGCTGCCGCTGCTCACGCCCATGAGCGAAGTCGCCGGTCGCATGGCCATCCAAGCCGGCGCCCAATGGCTCGAAAAATCCCGCGGCGGTTCGGGCATCTTGCTCGGCGGCGTGCCGGGCGTGGATCGCGCCCACGTGCTCGTGCTCGGAGGCGGCGTGGTCGGTACGCAAGCCGCGCGCATGGCCTGCGGCCTGGGAGCCGATGTCACCGTGCTCGACACGAACTTGGAACGGCTGCGGTACTTGGACGAGGTCATGCCGCGCAACTTGAAGGCCATTTACTCGACGCCGTTCAAGATTCGCGAGCTCTTGCCTTGGGCCGACCTCGTGATCGGCGCCGTGTTGATCCCCGGAGCAGCCGCGCCGCGCTTGATTCGCCGCGAGGATTTGAAGCTCATGAAGCCCGGCTCCGTGATCGTGGACGTGGCCGTGGACCAAGGCGGCTGCGTCGAAACCTGCCGGCCGACCACGCACGCCGATCCGGTGTTCACCATCGACGGAGTGCTGCATTACTGCGTGGCCAACATGCCCGGTGCCGTGCCGCGCACGAGCACATTCGCGCTGACCAATGCGACCTTGCCGTGGGTTCTGCGCTTGGCGCAGTTGGGCCCCAAACAGGCACTCAAGCGCAGCCCGGAACTTGCTACGGCCGCCAACGTGATGGCCGGCCAGGTGACCTACAAAGCCGTCGCCGAAACGTTTGGCTTGCCCTACACCGCGCCGACCGAAGTCGAATTGGTGGGGGTCTGACGCCCGGCCTGGTCGCGGGAAACGGCGCATGTGCGCTGCCTAGTCTGTCGCTGCCGCGGCGCCAGGCCCCGTGTTCTGGCATCACCACGCCCTAAGCCAAGAAACCCATGGAACCCTGGCAGGCTTTTCTCTTGGGGGTCGTCGAAGGAGCGACCGAATTCTTGCCGGTCAGTTCCACGGGACACCTGCTGGTGTGCCAGTACTTGCTCGGTTTGCCCGATTCACAAGCCATGCACGCCTATGCGATAGCCATCCAAGCCGGGGCCATCTTGGCCGTCTTGGGTCTGTACGCCCGCCGCATCCGGCAAATGACCAAGGGGGCTCTGGGCCAAGACGCCGCGGGCCGGCGGCTGCTCGTCGCGGTGGTCACGGCTTTCCTTCCCGCGGCCGTCTTTGGGACGCTGTTCGACGACGCCATCGAGGAAAAGCTGTTCGGAGCTTGGCCGGTCGTGGCCGCGTGGATCGTCGGCGGCCTGTTGCTCGTGTGCGTCAGGCGCTGGAGCAGCGAAAAGCCGCAGGCGGTTCCACTTGAATCGATCACGCCGGCCAAAGCCCTGTGGATCGGATGCGTCCAGTGTCTGGCCATGTGGCCTGGAACCAGCCGCAGCCTGGTGACTTTGATGGGCGCGCTGGCGGCCGGATTGACGCTCACCGCGGCTTTGGAATTCAGCTTCCTGCTAGGCCTGGTGACCTTGTGCGCGGCCAGTTTGTACAAGCTCGTGGACAGCTACACGGTCCTAGTGCGCGACGTCGGGCTGCTGAATTTCGCCCTCGGTGTCGGCAGCGCGTGGTTGTTTGCTTGGCTGTCCGTGCGCTGGATGGTGGCCTTCGTCGGACGCCGCGGATTGGTTCCCTTTGGCTGGTACCGCATCGCGCTGGGCCTTGGTGTCGGAGCGTGGCTGCTGCTGGGAGCGCGCACCGCGGAGCCGCTCGTGCCATGACAAGCAGCAGCGCTGGAACCGACGCGCCGCGAGCGCTGATCACGGGAGTGACCGGCCAGGATGGCAGCTATCTGGCCGAGCTGCTGCTGGATCTGGGCTACGAGGTGTTCGGCTTGGTGCGCCGCTCGAGTTCGCCGCAAACCGATCGCATCGCGCATTTGGCCGGCCGCCTGCAGTTGCTGCGCGGCGATCTCTTGGACCAGTCCAGCTTGAGCGCCGCGGTGGCCGAGTCACGCCCGCAGGAAATCTACAATCTGGCCGCGCAGTCCTTCGTGCCCACTTCCTGGCAAGAACCGGTGCTGACTGCCGAGTTCACCGGCCTGGGTGTCACGCGTTTGCTCGAAGCCGCGCGCCAGCACGCGCCCAAGGCGCGCTTCTACCAAGCCTCCAGTTCCGAACAGTTCGGCGCGACCAAGCAGTCACCGCAGCGCGAGGACACGCCGTTTTGGCCGCGCAGTCCGTACGGCGTGGCCAAGGCCTACGCCCACTGGATCACGGTGAACTACCGCGAGTCCTACGGCATGTATGCCTGCTGCGGGCTGCTGTTCAACCACGAGTCGCCGCGGCGCGGCGCCGAGTTCGTGACGCGCAAGATTTCGCTCGCAGCCGCGCGCATCAAGCTCGGGCTTCTCGACCGCCTGGTGCTGGGCAACCTGGAGGCGCGCCGCGACTGGGGATTTGCCGGCGACTATGTGCGCGCCATGTGGCTGATGCTGCAGCAGGACAGCCCCAAGGACTTCGTGATCGCCACCGGAGTGACCCACAGCGTGCGCGAGTTTTGCGAACTGGCCTTCGCCGAATTGGACCTGGATTGGCGCGCTTTCGTGCACACCGATCCCAAGCTGGCCCGGCCGGCGGAAATCGAATGTTTGGTCGGCGACGCTTCGCGGGCGCGCCAGGAACTGGGCTGGAGCCCGACGGTCGACTTCGCCGGGCTGGTGCGGCAAATGGTGCGCGCGGATTACGAGCACCTGCGCTTGAAGCAAGCCCCGCCGTCCACGCCCTTCGATCAGTTGGCCTTGCGCGCGCGGTAGGACTTGAGCCAATTCTCCAGCGGCGCCCCTGGGCAGTCGGTCTTGACCAAATCGCTGTGCACGAACAGGCGCCCAGGTGGAATGCGGTACTTGGCGCGCAAGTCGTCCAACAGTTGTTCCAGGGACTTGAGCGCTTCCGAACTGGGCGGGGTGTGACTCAGGTTCCCCAGGAGGCACACACCCAGGTTTTGCAAATTGTTGTTGCCGCTGGCGTGCGCCCCTTGCCAAGTGAGTTCGCGGCCTTCGAACACGCGCCCCGAGGAGTCGATCAGGAAGTGGTAGCCGATGTCGCCCCACAGGTGCTCGGGATCCGTCTGGTGGAACTGCTGAATCGACTTGACCGTCTCCACGGAGTCCGCCAGCGCTGCGCCGGCATTGCTGCTGGAGCTCTCGGCGGAATGGTGCAGCGTCAAGCGGCTCCACGCGCCTTTGAGCGGCGTCATCTGCTTGGTCTTGGCCTGGGCCGCACCCCATTGGGAGCGCGTCACCAGATTCAGGCCCGCGGCGGTCGGTGCGGCCAGCAATGCTTGCGCTCCCTTGATGCCCACCTGTGCACGGGTCTTGTTGCCGGGCGTTGCCTTGGGCTCGCGCAAGATATCCTCGAATCCCGCGAGCGCGGTTTGGATGCGCGACTCCAACGCTGCCTTGGGCGCTGTGCGCCCTTGGATGTCGGCTTGGGCCAAGGCCAGGCGACCTTCGTTGAGTTGCAGCCGCGCTTCCAGTCCCAAGGCCGGCGAGTAGTCGCGGCCTGGGCCCGCGAGCCACGCCTCGATCGAGCTGAGCTTTTCGAAAGACAGCGGTTGGTTGATCCAAGTGGGAGCATCCAGCGTGGGCTCGACTTCGGGCCTGGCGGGGCTGCTGACGGCTTTGGGAGCCGGCGCGGCGCAGGCGCCGCCAAGGGCCAGGAAAATTCCCGCGTCGAGCAAAAGATGGATGGGTCCCTTACCTAGAAGTGTGCCTTTCATGCGAGAGGGGAATACCCTAGGAAGTCCTTGCGAGCAACAACCCTGTTGGTGATGGACTTCTCCCAATCGAACATGCAGCCCCGTTTCGGGACGATCCTGGCCCGTTTGGTGCAGGTGGCGCCGGCCTTGGCGCTGCTGGCCCAGGTGGGGCTCCCGCGTGTGCCGAACCCGGTCGCGCACTTGCCGCAAACGGCCTTGGAAGCCCGGCCGGCGAGCCCGGCGGTCCAGGACAGCGAGGCCGAACTCGCCGAGCAGCCCCGCTCCGATGTCGAGGCGGAGCTGGACCAAATCGACATGGCCCTGCGCCGCGGCAAGCAGCGCCAGGCGCGCAGAGACCTACAGGAAATTCTGGAACACACGCCGGACAGCGTGCGCGCCCACTGCATCCTGGCCGGCGTCCTTGCCGGCGAGGGCGATTACGTCGGCGGCCGCAAGGCGGCGGCCACGGCCCTGGAACTGGCCCTGGGCCAGGCGCAACAAGGCCCGCCGCCGTCCGAGTCGGTGGCCGCGGCCGCGCGCGAATTGGCCCACATCCAGTGGCGGCTCGGGCTCGTTGCGGATGCCGCCTCGACCTTGGAGCGCGCGCAAACGTGGCTGGACCCAAAACCCGATGCACGCAGCGCTTGGATCCAGGGACGCGTGCACTGGACGCTCGGGGATCGGGACAAGGCGCGCAGCATCTGGCGCGCTGCCATGGACCAAGATCCAGGCGCAACCTGGGAGCGCTTGCTCGCGCGTGCGCGCTGCGAACGCGCCCTTGGGTTGCTGGAAAAATGCTCCGCGAGCCTGGTCGCTTGCGACGCGCTGCCCGGAGCCGATCCGCGCGGCGAGCCGGATGTGCTGGTGGAACTGGGCGAAGTCTATTTCGAGGCCGATGGTGAAGTCGACGAATCCAAGGCGCGCTCGCGCTCGGCGGCCAAACAAATGCGTGCGGCCCTGGAACTACATCCAGCGCACCAAGGCGCCCTGCTGGGCATGTTCCGGCTACACCGCATCAATTGGAATCGCAGCAGCAAGCCGGCCGACGAATGGCTGACGCAACTGCTGCACAGCGCGCCGCGATCGATCGAGGGGTTGCTCGCTGCCGCGGCCACGGACCTGGACGACGGCAACCTGGTGCGCGTGCGCGAGCGACTGGGCTCGCTCGAGGAGCTTGCGCCCATGCGGCGCGAAGTGCGCACCCTGCGCGCGGCGCTTTCTTGGGTCGAGCATGGGCGCGAGCGCGCCACGGAACTGCTGTCTGCCTTGGAAAGCGAAGATGCGCTCGACTCTCGCCCCCGGCGCGAGGTCGGCCGGCATTTGTGCGAGCTGTACCGCTTCGCCGAAGCACGGCCGTTCCTGGAGCGCGCGGTCGAAATCGACGCCACCGATTACCTGGCCTGGACCGAGCTGGGGCGCGCGCGCGCCAACAGCGGCGACGAGCAAGGCGCGCTGGCCGCGTTGCACAAGGCCGAGGAAAAGAGTTCCGGGCGCCAGAACGCCTGGCGCCACAACACGCGCTTGGTGCTCGAACGCATGCAGCGCACGTTCACGCGCGAAACCTGCGCGGGCGAACTGGCGTTTCGCTGGCATCCGGAGCCGGCCGCACTGCTGCGCTTGTACCAATTGCCTTTCTACCAATCGGCGCGCGAGGAATTGGCGGCACGCTACGGATTCACTCCCGGGCCGGTGGAAGTGCAAGTGTTCGAGAAATTCCAGGATTTCTCGGTGCGCTCCACGGGTTTCGAGGGCTTTCCCGCCCTGGGTGTGTGCTTTGGGCCGGTGGTCACTTCCGTGTCGCCGGCTGCCGAAGTGCGTGGGCAGTTCAACTGGGCGCGCACCGCGTTTCACGAATTCACGCACGTCGTGCACCTGGGCCTGTCTCACAACCGGTGCCCGCGCTGGATCACCGAGGGGCTGGCTACCTGGGAGGAAACCCAGAAGCACCACTCCTGGACCCGCAACATGCGCCGGGACCTTTTGGATGCATTCCACAACGACGACCTGATCGGCGTGCGCGACTTGAATCGCGCGTTCCGCGGGCCGCGCATCCTGTTCGGGTATTACCAGGGGGGCCTCTTGTGCGAAATGCTGATCGAGCAGCACGGCTTTCCAGCCATGGTGCGGCTGCTGGAAGCGTTCGATCTCGGGCTGGACGTCGACCAAGCCTTTCAGTCCGTGTTCAACCAATCTCCGGAAGCAGTCGACGCGCGCTTTCGGGAGCGCGTGGCGGCCATGGTGAGCGGACTGGCCTTGGAGCCGCGCTGGAGCGCGGGACAGTTAGCCCGCGCGCGCATGGAGTTCTCGCGCCCCATGCCGGGCGCCGGTCCCGCGCGCGAAGCTTGGATCCAAGCCGGTTTGAAAGTGGCGCTGGGCGAATGGCAATCCGGCGCGTCCATCGACGCCCAGGAGGCCTTGCGCAAATTGCAGGGTGCGGGTCCAGAGTCGGCGCGCGCCGCATTCTTGCGCGGGCAGATGGACTTGCGCGCGGGCCAAGGCGTGCGCGCGCGCGAACACTTCGAGCGCGGATTGGCGCTGGGAGGGCGCGACTTCAGCGCTTCGCTCGCGCTGGCGGCGTCCTATCGGGCCGAGGGTCAAAACGAGCAGGCGCTGCGGCACCTGGAACAGGCGGAAGCCGCTTTTCCCGGCTATCCCGAGCCCAAGCTAGCGGCCGAGCTGGCGCTGGCCGAAATGCTCTTGGCGGCGGGGAAAGAGGACCTAGCCTGGCAAGCCCGCGAGCGCTGGCTGGCCTACGATTCCGACGCCTACGAGTTCCGCTTGCAACTGGCCGCGCGCGCCGCCGCGCGTTCCGACCACGCGCAGGCCGCGCGCTGGTACGACGAGGCCAACCAAATCGACCCGTTCCTGCGTACGCTGCACGAAAAGTGGGGCGAGTCGCTGCTGCAACTGGGACGTTTCGAGGAAGCCTTGCGCGAATCGAAAGCGGCTGCCCTGGTGCCCCCGCAACTGGACGACGAGACATTGGGGCCCTTGACCGACGTCGAACGAGCGCGCTATTTGGCGCTGGCGGCTCGGGCCCTGGTCGGGCTCGAGCGACTGCCCGAAGCGCGCGCAGCCATCGAACAGGGCTTGGTGCTGGATCCCGGTTCCAGCGCCCTGCTCGAACTCAAGCCCCAGTTCGCGCCCTAGAGCGCAAGATCCGCGTAGCATGCACAGCCCCATGGCAGCTTCCCCGCGAGGTCGTTTCGTGGTGCTCGATGGCGTCGACGGCTGCGGGAAGAGCAGCCAAGCCAAGCGCTTGGTCGCGCGCCTCGCGGCGCAAGGCCGCCGCACCTTGCACTTGCGCGAACCCGGCGGAACGCCCCTGGGGGAAGCTCTGCGCGAGCTGCTGCTGGCTAAAACCATGGACATCGGCGCCGCCAGCGAGGTGTTGTTGTTCGCAGCCGCGCGCCGCGCGCTGCTCGATCAGGCCGTGGAGCCGGCGTTGGCGAGCGGACACATGGTCGTGTGCGAGCGCTTTGGCGCATCGACCTTCGCCTACCAAGCCTACGCCGGCGGACTCGACGAGCAACTCGTGCTCACGCTGCTCGGGCAATGGGCCCAAAACCCAGCGCCGGATGCCTACGTCATCTTGGACCTGGATGCCACGCAGGCGCGCGCACGCCGCGGGGCCGACCGCGACCGTATCGAGGCCAAGGGCCTGGAGTTCCAGCGCCGCGTGCGCGCGGGTTTCCTGCGCTATGCGCGCTTGGATCCGCGCGCGCGCGTAGTCGACGCTCGCGAGGACGCTGACCAAGTCGAGGAGCTGGTCTGGCAGGAGCTGCAGCATGTCTACGCTTGAAAAAGCGTCCGGCTCTGCGCTGGACGCGGCAGCCCGGCCTACTCCTAGCGCCCGGTTGCCGCTGGAGTGGCAACTCTTGGGGCCGGCACGCGCGCGTGTGGAGGAGTTGTGGCGGCTCCAAGCAAGCGGCTGCCTGCCCCCGGCGCTGCTCTTCGTCGGGCCGCGCGGAGTAGGGAAATTCATGGCTGCGCGGGTGTTCGCCATGGGACTTGTGTGCGAGCAGTCAGGCGCGGCGTCCAGTTTTTTTCCCTGTGGATCGTGCGGCGCCTGCAAGCGCGTCTTGTCGGACCAACATCCGGACCTGTTCGTGCTCGATGCGGCCGCCGACGGTGAGCAGAACATCAAGCTCGAGCGCATCGTCGCCCGCGGCGACACCACGGGGCCGACGGTCGAAGAGTTTCTTTCCCTGCGCAGCGCCGAGGGGCGTTTCAAAGTGCTGTTGCTGCGCGAGATCGAGCGCTCCGACCATGGACAACTGGAGGTTCAGAACGCGCTGCTGAAATTGCTCGAAGAGCCGCGGCCTGGAGTGCTGTGGGTGCTGGAATCCAGCGCACCCCAGCGGCTCCTGGATACCGTGCGCAGCCGCCTGGTGCCGGTCGTGTTCGCGCGCCTTTCGAACGCGGATTTTGGGGCCTGGATGGCCGCACAGGGGCTGGATTTGGATCCGAACTTGGCGCGCTGGGCACGCGGCAGTCCAGGCCGCGCCATGGAACTCCAGCAATGCGGCGCCAAGCTCCTAAGACCGTTGATCGCAGGCACCCTGGACGGGAGCCTGGACGCTCTTCAAGCCGCGCGCGCCGTGCTGGCCATCGATCTGGCCGCCGAGTCGACTGCTCGGGGCGAACCAAAGGGCACTCGGCGGTCAGGCAAGGCGAAAGCCAAACCGGCAAGCGAATTGTCCCTGGCCCGGCAACGCGCGCGCGCTGCCTTGGAGCTCGCCTTGGAGGTGGTTTCCGACCTGGTGCGCGGGCATGCGGGCGTGGATCAAGCTACCCTGGTGCACATGGATCTCGAGCTCGCTGCGGTGCCTTGGCGGGCCGACTCGGCCTGGTACCAGACCCGCCTGGATGCGTTGCTGCGAGCGGCCTCGCAGCTGGAACACAACGTCGATCCGACTTTGGCGTTGGAATGTGCTTGGCTGGCGCTGGCGCCCGAGCAGGCCAGCCGTGTTGGTGCCTAGAGGCGCCGCTATGCTGCGCCAGAACAGAGCCATGCGATGAAAGACGTGCTGCGACAACTCGCGCTGCGCGACGGCAGGTATTCACCAGAGGCATTCCACTTCTTGTTCGATTCCTTGGATACCGCCATTCGACTGGCCGGCAAGGAGGGATCCCAAGGCACGGAACGCCACGTAACCGGCGGCGAGGTCTTGGCCGGCCTGGTGCAGCATGCTCGAGACGTCTTCGGTCCCTTGGCCGCCACCGTTTGGCCCGCCTGGGGCATCCATGAAGCCATGGACTGGGGTCGCATCGTGTTCTTGCTCGTCGACGAGGGACACCTCAAGCGCCAGCCCGGTGACCGCATCGAGGATTTTTCGCAAGCAATCGACTTCGAGGTCGAATTCGTGCAAAAGTACCAGCCGAGCCTTCCTGGAGATTCCGTCGAGGCCCCGCCGCGGGCCGCGGATGATTCGCTGTAGAACCGGCCTTCGTTCATGCTGGAAAAACTCTCCCCCGCGCGACGCAACCTGGCTCTGGCCGTGGTGGTCCTGCTATTGGGTTGGTTCTGCTGGACGGTACGCGCCGCGCTCAATCCGCTGCTCCTGGCTCTGCTCCTGGCCTACATGCTGCACCCCTTGGTGCTGCGTTTGGAAAAGCGCGGCTGGTCGCGCAAGCGGGCCGTCAACGCCATCTTCGCGGGCTTTGCGCTGCTGATCGCCGGTGTGGCCCTGGGCGTCTACGTGCAAGGCAAGTCCCTGGTGCAGGACGTCCGAGAGCGCCACTTGCTCGAAAAAATCGACGAGCGCCTGGAACGCGGGTGGAGCGAAGCGCGCGCGAAACTGGAGTCCGTGGGCGTGCTGGACGCGACACCACAGCCCACCGGCGAGCCCAGCTTGGAACAGGCGCCCACAGAAGCATTGCCGGTCAAGGGTTCGGGTATATCGGTGCTGTGGCGTGAACTTTCTGAGTGGATCTCCAGCGACCAGGGCCAGGAAACGGCTAGCCACACCGCTGGCGGGACCTTGCGCGTCTTGCGGCGCGTCTTCGATTCGCTGCTGGGATTCCTCGGGATCTTGTTCTTGGTCCCGCTGTATACGTGGTTCTTGTTGTTCGAGCTCGAGCGTCTCGCCAAGTTCGTGCGCGGCTTTCTGCCGCGGCAGCACCGCGCTCGACTGGCGAACATCGGGGACCAGATCGCCGACATGCTGGGCAAGTTCTTCCACGGGCGGCTCCTGGTGTGTTTGCTCAAGGGGCTCACGCTGAGCTTGGTCTACGCCGTGCTGCAAGTGCCGTACGCGTTTCTCCTGGGCATGCTGGGCGGATTCATGTCCTTGATCCCATTCGTCGGTCCGGGCCTGGGCTATCTATTGGGATTCTTGCTCAGCCTGATCGTGTTCGAGCCCGTGGACGCGTTGTGGCGCCTGCTGGTCGTCTGGACGGTGGGCGAGCTCTTCGAAGGCTACGTGCTCATGCCCAAGGTGCTGGGGGAGAGCATGGGGCTGCACCCGGTCGTGGTGATCGCGGCCTTCACGATTGCCGGCTCGGCGCTGGGAATGCTGGGCTTGATCATGGCCCTGCCTTTGACGGCGACGGCGATCATTTTGGTGCGCGACTTGGTCCTGCCGGGCGCGCGCGCTTGGGCCGAGGACGGCGCCAGCGCGCGGCGCTCGAAAGCGGAGTCCGGCAACTAGCTTTCTTCGAGCACCGAGGCCGGCTCGCGCTAGGAAGCGCAAGCCGGCCTCGGTGGGAAAGCCGTAAAAATCCAGCGTGCTCGAAACGAGAGCTAGCGCTTGGCCAAGAGGTTCTTGATCTCTTCGAGCAAGACTTCTTGCCGCGGGGGCGGCGGGGGCGGCGCGCCAGGAGCGGGCTTCTTGAGCTTGTTCAAGCCGCGGATGGCCATGAACAGGATGAAGGCGATGATGAGGAAGTCGAAAACCGTCTGCAGGAAATTGCCGTACTTGAGCAGAACGGGCTTACCGTCCGCGCCAGCGTCGCTCAGCTTGAAGGCCATTTCCGTGAAATTCACGTTACCGACGGCCTTGCCGATCACGGGCATGAATACGTCGCCAACCAACGACGACACAATCTTGCCGAAGGCACCGCCGACGATGACCCCGACGGCCATGTCCACGACGTTGCCCTTCATCGCGAACTCCTTGAACTCGGACATCATTCCCATAGATTTTCTGTGCTCCTTGCTGCCATTGCCCCGCCCGACGGGGCGGCGACAAAAAAAGCTTACGGCTGGGCTTTTCTCAAACCAAGCACCATGTTTTCCGTCCCAAAACACGGGAATGGCCCTGGTTGCCACAATGGGAATTCCTAAATCGATGGGCATTGGTAGCACGCGTGTGCTCCCTATGCCAACCAGCGGCAGTAGCTTGTAGACCCTAGTTGTCTAGCTGACGCCGGACCAGATCGTCGATTTCCCGCAGTTGCTCGGGCGTGAGCTGCCCGTTGGAAGAGCGCGCACGGGCAATGGCCTCGTGGATCTGCTTGAGTCGATCGCGGTCGCCGGTCGCCAAGCGAACGGAGGCGCGGGACAGCGGCGGGATGGCGGACGTGTAGGCCGGAACGTCCTCGGGAGTCTGTCCCAGCTTCTGGAGCACCACGCGGATGGCCTCCTGCAGTTGCAGGTCTTCGACGAAGTCGCCGGGGGGGAACTCCTTGCTGCGCGCATCCTGCACGCGCCGGCGGATTTCCATGCGCACGAGATAGCGCACGTCGTCGGGTGGCAGGGGCGTCGCCAAGGACTCGTAGAACGGCTCGAAGCCCGGGTACTGCGAGGGGTCGCGCTGGTCGTTGTCCGCGAGCCTGGTCATGAGTTCCTTGAGCTCGCCCTCGCGCTCCTTGTAGTCGTCGATCAGGCGATCGACGTAGTCACGCGGCGCTCGGCTCGAGCGCAGGCGCCACATTTCTTCCAAACGCCAAGTTTGCAAGTCGCGCGGCTTGACCACCAAGTCGGGGTCGATGCCGCCCGGGCTGGTGACTTCGCCTTCTTCATTGACTTCGCGGTGGATCGAGCGGCCCGAAGGCAGCAAGTAGCGTGCGATCGTCAGCTTGAGGCGCGGCGCGAAATCGAATTCGCCGTTGCCGTTCCAGTCGCGGGTAATGGTCTCCCAGTTGTCATGCCGACCATTCTTGTTCTCGTCGACGAATTCGTCGTCGGACATGCCGTCGAGCGTGATCAAGTTCTGCACCGATCCCTTGCCGAAGCTGCGCTCGCCGATCAAGGTGGCCCGTCCCAGGTCTTGCAGGGCGCCGGCCACGATCTCAGCGGCCGAGGCGCTGAAACGGTTCTGAAGCACGACCACGGGCATGTCCGCGGGGACCAGCGGCTCGCGTTCGGTGAACAATTGTTCCTCCGGTCGCGCGCGGCTCTTGGTCTTGACCACCAAGGATCCTTTGGGCAAGAACAGGCCCGCGACTTCACCAGCTTGTTCCAGCAAACCGCCGGAGTTGTTGCGCAAGTCGAATACGATTCCGCGCACACCCGCTTCCAGCATCTGGTGCAGCGGTTCGCGCATTTCCGTGGCCGCGACTTGGGAGAAGTCATTCAGCGCCAGCATGCCGATGTTTCCTGGCAGAATCTGCCATTGCACCGACGGAATCGTGATCGATTCGCGCGTGATTTCGATGGCCATGTCTTCGGTGGGGCGGTCGATCAAGCCGGCGTCCATTCCGCGCCGCCAGACGTAGATACGAACGGGCGTTCCGGGGCGGCCTTTCAGGCGCTTTATGATCTCGTCGACGGGCTTGCCCAGGGTCGACCAGTCTCCGATGCGCACGATCTTGTCGTCGCTCATCAGTCCTGCGCGGTACGCGGGCCCGGAGTAGATCGGACGCGTGATCGTGAACAGCTTGTCCTCGATGTCTTCGCCGACGTAGGCACCGATACCTCCGTAATACGCGCCCAGATCCTGCTCGAAGCGTGCATATTCTTTGGGCGAGAAATAGGTCGAGTGTTCGTCGAGCCGGCCCAGCAGGCCGTCCATGGCCGAGTCGAACAGCTCTTCGCTTTGGACCTTGTCGCCTTCCAGGTGCCAACCGGCGACGATGCGCAGGATGGCGCGAAACTGCGCTTCTTGGGAAGCGGAGCCCGCGCTAGGGGCCTTGTCTTCTCCGGCGCGCGCCAGTTTGCGCACGCTGCTTTCGTACTTCTCGCGTTCCTTCTGTCGCGCCAGAAGGTTGGCCGCCAGTTGACCGCGTTCGCCGGGAAGTTGCGCCAGGGCTTGGAGTTCGTCGTAGATCGCGTCGCGGATTTCCGCACCCGAGCGGCCCAGCGCCAAGGCTCCCAGGGCGCGCAATTCACCGTCCTTGGACTTGAGGAAGTCCGACAAGATGCGGCGCGCCTTGCGCTTGTGGTCTTCCTTGCCCAGCGCGAAAAGCACCAGCGCGGATTCGGCCCGCAGCGCGGGCGCGCGGTCACCGCTGCTGGCCACGCCCAGGGCTAGCTCCAGCACGCGCTCCAAACTCGCGCCGTCGAGCAGTCGCATGTGCTCATCGGCAAGCAGCCCCGCGGCGGCTAGGGCGTGGTCGTCGCCCGTGGTTTGCGGATTGCTTTCGATGAGGCCCGTGAGCTTGGCATGGATCCGTTCCACATCCGGCTCCGCCGCCATGAGCGCCAGCCCAGCGGCAAACAGCACCGACCCGGACGCCAAGTCGTCTCGCGACAAGGCCGTCGTGGCCAGGCTCGTCGATTGGTCCGATCCGAGCTGACGCGCAGCGCCGCTGACTTGGGCCACCATGCGCCAAATGTCTTCGACGCCCGAAGCTGCCGAGGAGGACAAGGCGCCCTCGAACATGCTCGTCAGGTCCGCTTCTTGCCCGTAGACCGGCCGCGCCGCGCCCAGGGGCGCAGCAGTCGCCAGTCCAGTCGGCGCGCCGGATGCTGCAAGCAAGGCCGTGGAAGTGAGCAGCACGGTGAACAGGGGCTGGAAATGGCGCATGAAGAATTCGGTGGTTGGATGTTTCGCCCGAGGATCGATCCAGGCTATCGGCGCCGGCCCAGGCAGCGTTGCCCTGGGCCTCAGTC
>JAKFYL010000132.1 GCA_021730845.1 Planctomycetota bacterium
GCGTTACTTGGCGTATTTCTCCGCCCCAAGAAAGTGCAAGGAAACGTAGGGCGCGTCTCCGACGACCCAGCTGTCGTGCGGTACGGGTGGTATGTAGAACAACTCGCCGGCGCGCAGTGGAATGATCCTGCCGTCCTCAAAGGCCGCCGTAGCTTCACCCGCGAGCACCATCCCGACGTGCTCGACTGGACAGCGCGTCAGCCGGAGCCCCGGACCAACGTGCACGGACCATCGCCAACCGGGCTGATACGTAGCGCGTCCGATCGTCATCCCGCCCAGACGGACGATCTCAAATCGTCCGAGCAACATTTCTCGGCACTCGTCGGGCTTTTCGAAGCGCTTCAGAACTACGTCAACGTTCATGGATACCTCGGATTGGGCTCGCACGCCAATTCCCAGCGCCACACTCGCCCCGCCTCGGGGTCCAGCGCTTCACCGGTCTGAACAAAGCCCAGCTTGTCCAGAATTCGTGTCGACGCGTTCCGCTCCGGCAATGTGTGAGCGCGCAGCCGGCGAACACCGCCATGCCCCTGGGCAAGTTTCACGAGTTCCGCTGCCATGCGGCTAGCGTACCCGCGTCCTTCATGAGGCGGAAAAGTGAAATACGCGATTTCGACGATGCCGTCGGCGTCTGGCTGCGCCGGGAAAGCGCACGTCCCAATGATGATTTGTCGAGCGCGATCCACACCCAGGTACCCAGTCCAAGGAGCGCTCGCCCCCGTTCGATCGAGCATGGCCACGGTCTGTTGCCCGACCGCGCGCAGCAGCTCCGAGTCGACCTGCAGCTCGAGCAAGCGTTCGCGAGCGAACTCCGCGGGGTCCCGGCCCACCTCGGCCCACGCAGATCGATCAAGGGCCAGCAATCCGAAGTCGGTCATAGGAACCTAGAGAAATGCGGCCTTTGGGCATGCGCCTAGCCGACGGAGAGCACTCCGCGAAACCCTCTTGAGGCGTAATACGACTGCGCGCCATTGTGGTACACAAAAACTTGCCCGTAGCGCCGATCACAGAACAAGGCCCCGCCGAGTTTGCGAACCGCGGGCGGCGTGTTGACCCAACTGGAAGTGCTCGTATCGAACTCCCCCAGTTCTTGCAGCTGCCGGTACTGCTCCTGTGTCATCAACTCGATGCCCATGGCCGCCGCCATTTCCACGACACTGCCCTTGGGTTTGTGCTCCTTGCGTGCATCCAGTGCGTCACCGTCGTAGCACAGACTTCTGCGGCCCATGGGAGTCTGGGCGGAGCAATCGCAGAACACAAACTTGCCAGATTTTTCGTGCATTCCAATGACGTCCGGTTCGCCGCCGGTGCGCTCCATTTTTCCGAGCGCGATCAGCGCGGCAGGGCTAGCTTCGAGTCGAGCTCTGACTTTGTCCCAGGCGAGCCCCTTGTGGCGTTGCATGTTGTTCTCGAATCGACTTTTCAAGGCTTGCAGCAACTTCTCTCGTTCCTGAGCTTGCATGGTTCTTGTTCCCAGTTCCGGGTGGTTCGAGCATCGAGAATTCTGGATCGTATCATCGGACCTGCGGTTCTAGCGTGCGACCGAAGAACACCTCGATCCCACCAATGTGCTCGCCCTTAAATCGAATGCACTCCGCCATTCGCACCGCTGGCCGCTGCACCCCAGGTGCGTGCTCGAGCTCGTAGGTAACGACGAACTCCGGGGCTTGGCCGAACACACGCAGGTTCGTGGCCCAGGACTGCCCAACGGCGGGCCAGATCTCGTCGAGCATGGCATCCCGTGCTCGATACTCGCCATAGCTACTGACGAAGTGACAGTCCGGCCTGAGCAGCGACCGCAAGCGCTCGCGATCACGCTCACGAAACGCGCGGTAGTAGCTCTCGATGGCAGTCTGGTAGTCCATGGCAAATCCTCACGTACGCAGCCCGATGAGAAAAACCGGCCGGGGTCCGCAGAGCGTTCGTGTCAGCGCAGGCGCAGGTTGTGCCTAGGTGCCAACACTTCTCGCTGGCCTGCTTGGGGCAACTTTCCCGTTGCTACTAGGTCAAGGGCGAGCGGCTAGAAGCTAGGGATCGCACTTTAGAAGGTCCGTCGATCTGCCTTGCCAACTTGGGGCTCACGGTGAACAGCAGCCAGCCGCCCGCCATCAGAAAGGCACACGTGCCCAGCGAAAGGATTGCGGATGTGAAGGCCGGTGTCTTCGATTCGCTGTCCGAGCCAAGGAGTGCAACCCGCGTGCTGATCGCTCCACCAAAGTCATCCAAGTCAGCATCGACCCGGCAAAAAGGGCGAGAACCGCCACCAACCGGATCACGCTTCTGGCTGTTGCTTCACTCATCTCGAATTCCTTGGGTATTTCGCCACAGTTCCCTATCGACGTGAAACCGACCCCAGGGGAGACGCCTTTCCTGTATGAGGACTAGGGGGCCCTTGTATTCAGGATAGCCGGAACTTTGTCCGTGGACATCTGACATGCCCTGGGAAAAGTCTCTTGGCGTAAGTCGGCACGCGAAGGTGCCTTCGGGAACCACCGTCCCGCTCCCGCCCCAGGCCTCGAACTCCTTTTCCCGTGATCATCCATCACCCGCGGCCGCGCGCGAGGGCGGCTCGTCGCGCTCAAAGCTTGCGAGTTCCGCCAAGTTCGCGTCCGCCACCCGTAGGGAGCGGCCCGAGAGAACATCCAGAATCCTGCGCGCGCGCGGTCCCTGGCCTGGACGTTCGACGTACTTGCGCGACAGCACGTGACCGAGGAACAGGACCGCCAGCCCGAATGCGAGATTGGCGAGGAGCCAGCCAAGCGGAACGCGAGCCAGCGCCTGAACCCCGGCTAGTGCCTCGAACAGGACCAGCCCCGCGGGCAGCCAGGCAACCACGCCGCCGAGCACGGCCCACTTGAGCGCGCGGTATTCGACGACCCTGATGCGCTCGACGTCGCGCTGGATCGCGGTCACCGGGCCGGCGTAGTCCAGCTTGAGACTGTTCACCAGGAGATAGGCGCACAGCGCAGTGATCGCGGCGCAGAACACGGCTAACGCGGCGCAAACCGCGGCATAGCGCGGCTGGGCACCATGCGCGGTTAAGACCCGCATCACGAGCACAAGCGCCGCGACGCCCAGCGTCACTTCCAGCGCGCGCCACAGGATGTAGGGCGCCAGGGCGAAACGAACTTTGCGCAGGAGCACCTCGCGCAGCAGACGCTCGTCGATGGCGAGACTGCGTTCCAACATGGTTCCGTGGGCGGCCCACGCTTGCTTGAGTTCATCGAGTTGCATGGGTTCCCCCTTTGGTGTGGGTGCGCTGATCGAACATGGCGCGTAGCTTGTCTTTGATGCGAAGTAGTTTCGTGCCCACGTTGGACACGGAGATTCCGAGTACGTCCGAGATCGTTGAGTGGTCGTTGCCGTCCAGGTAGAGCAGAACCAGCGCTTTGTCCAAGGCGCTCAAGTTCTCGACGCAGTGCAAGAGTAGCTGGATGTCCTCTCCAGGCTCATCCTGCTCCGGCGCGACGGTGATCGCGTGCGCGTCCAGCGACTCTCGCGCCTGGCGATGCCTGCGCTCGCGGCGCTGGAAGGAAATCGCGACGTTGAGCGCGATGCGATAGATCCAGGTGGTCTCTTGGAAGCGCGCGTCGTAGCGATCGCGGGAACGCCACAGCTGGAGCGCGACTTCCGCGATTACGTCCTCACGGTCCGTCGCGTCCCGGCAGTAGGCATAGGCGATCTTGTAGATCAGGCGGGCATGCCGCTGGATCAAGTCGGTGAGCGCTTGCGCTTCCATCGCGGACATGATTCGCGGGTGCCGGGGGCCAAATCACACCATTGGCCGAAATTTCCGTTCGGCTGCATGCCTTGGGGCCGCAGCCAGCCTGCGAAGGAATTTACGACTCGCGCGGGCTAGCCGTGCTTGTCGCGGCGCACGTTGACGCGCCGGCCGCGGATGCTGGTGTTCCGCAGCGCGGCGATGACGTCCAGGGCTCGGTCGGCCGGTACGTCGACCAGGGAAAAGCGCTCCAGGATTTGGATCGGCCCGATCTCGTTGCCCGAAAGGCCGGCTTCGTTGGCGATGGCGCCTACCAGGTCGCCCGGGCGCAATCCGTCCACCGAACCCGCGCCGATGAACAGGCGGGCTGCATCTTCGTTGCGATTGCGCGAGCGGCCCCGGCCTTCGCGGCCTTCGCGGCCAAAAGGCCGCTCGCCGAAATCGTTGCGCGGCGGACCGCCGAAACGGGTGCTGGAGCGGTCGAAGCGCCCGGGCCGGTCGTGGCGTGCAAACGAAGCGGGGCTCTCGGGCCGCGGCAGGGTCACTACGGCCAGGTCCTGATCCTCGTCCTTGGCCTTGCCGGCGCTGTCCTCGCGACCGCTTTCATGAACCAGCTTGACCGCGGCCGCGGCCACGTCCAGCGGCGTGTACTCGCCGGCCAAATCCGCCACGACGCTGCGATAGGCGTCGAGTTCGCCGGCCTGCAGGGTCTCGCGCAAGGTGTCGCGCGTGCGCTCGAGTCGCTTTTGGCGCAAGTCCGCCGCAGTGGGAATCGTGCCTATCGTGATCTTCTGGCGCGTGGCCTTCTCGATGGCGCGCAGCAAGCGATTTTCGCGCGGCTCGAGCAAGGTGATCGCCACGCCCTCGCGGCCGGCGCGACCGGTGCGGCCGATGCGATGCACGTAGGCGTCGGGATCGGAGGGCACGTCGTAGTTGACCACGTGCGACAAGTGCTCGATGTCGAGCCCGCGGGCGGCGACGTCGGTGGCGATCAAGAGGTCGAGCTTCTCGCTTCGGAGGCGCTTGATCACGCGGTCGCGTTGTTCTTGGGCGAAACCGCCGTGCAGGGCCTCGGCGCGGTAGCCATGGGCGTTCATGGCCTCGGTCAGATCGTCGACCTCGACGCGTGTGCGGCAAAAGACGATCGCGCTGGTCGGCGCTTCCATGTCGAGCACGCGCCCCAGGGCTTGGGGCTTTTGCGCGCGCGACACGATGTAGGCGAGTTGTCGCACGCGCGGCACTTCGCCCTCTTGGGTGCGCGCGTTGGCGATGGCAATGCGCACAGGGTCCTTGAGATAGCCTTCGGCCAGGCGCTGGATGCGCGGGGGTAAGGTCGCGGAAAACAGCGCGGTTTGGCGCGTGCTCGGCGTCTGGGAAAGAATCTTTTCCAGATCTTCGATGAAGCCCATGTCGAGCATCTCGTCGGCCTCGTCGAGCACCACCGATTGGATCAGCTCCAGATTCAGTGTTTGGCGCTGGAGGTGGTCCAGGGCGCGGCCGGGCGTGGCCACCACGACCTGCACGCCGCGCTCGAGGGCGCGCAGCTGCTGACCCATGGATTGTCCGCCGTAGATCGGCAGCACGCTGGTTTTGTGCTCGCGCCCGTAGCGATGGATTGCTTCCGCAACTTGCATGGCGAGCTCGCGCGTCGGCACCAGGACCAAGGCGCTGGGTCTGCCCGAGGGCGCTTGGCCGCGGCCCAGGCGCTCCAGCAGGGGTAAGGCGAAGGCGGCGGTCTTACCAGTGCCGGTGCCGGCTTGGCCGAGCACATCGCGCCCGGCGAGCAGCGGCGGAATCGCTTCGCGCTGGATCGGAGTCGGCTCCTCGTAGCCCAGGCCCGTCAGCGTGGCCGCGAGTTCCGGTGAGAGTCCAAGGGCGCTAAACCCGGCGGAGGTGGTGGAGGTTTGGACGGCTTGGTTCATCGGCAGTTCGTGGCAGTACGGGTAGCAACCTTGAATTGTCGCATGCGCAGGCCTGGGCCGACCAGAAAAACGACTTGGCGGGGCCTGGCTGGGCTTGCGCGTGGCTGTCTTGCGTTGAGGCTTGCTGCCGGCGAGCGGACGCTCGGTGCTAGCCCGCGAACAGCTATTGGGGCTGCTGGCCGCGGCCCAAGTCCGCCAGCGCCTGGGCTTTCAAGCGCGTGGCCTGAGGGTCCTTGGGTGTCAATTCGAGCCACTGCTCGCACAGCTCCAAGGCGCGCCCAGGCCGCGCCAGGTCCAAAAGCATGACCGCTGCGGTCCGGAGGCCAAACACACTGTCAGGCCGCGCGCTCAAGAACCGCTCGACCTGGAGCAGACCTTCCTCGCGTTGACCGGCTTGGTAGAGGTGCACGCCCAAGTTGAGCTGGAATTCGGGCAGCAGCGCCTTCTCGCTTGCCCCGGCCGCGATGGCGCGGCGCGAAAATTCCACGGCTTTTTGGCGCTGCTCGGCGGCCCCCTGGGGATCGAGCGCCGCGCGCTGAGCAGCGACGGCGGCAAGTCCCGAGTACGCGCGGGCTTGAAGCCCAAGTTCGAGCGCACGGGCCAAATGCGATTGCGCGCGCGCGAGCAATGCAAGCCTTGCCTCCGTCTGCGCTTGGCGCGCCTGTTCCTCGAGCAAGGTGCCAAGAGAAAGGTGCGCAGTGGGACTGTCCGGCTTGGCGACCACGCTGTATTCCCACAAGGACTGGGATGTACGCCACACCTTGGCTTGGGCGAAAGTCAGCGCGCCCAGCGCCAGGATCCAGGCCGCGGCCAAGCCGGGCGCCCAGGCTTTGGTTCCCACAAGGCGCATGAATCCGCCGGCCAAGAGAATCAGCAACGGGATCGTCGCCAGGTAGGCGTAGCGATCTGCGACGAGCTGGGGTCCGCTTTGGGCTAGGCCCAACACCGGCGACACGATCACGGCGTAGCTGACGGCTGCGACCGCGACCAAGTGCGCGCGCGCGCGCCGTAGCACGAGCGCGACTAGCACCAATCCTACCCCCAGCGCGCACAGTCCAAAGCGCGGATCGAGGAGGCGCAGTTCGCCAGGCAATTCGTGGATCGGCGCCAGGCCGGACGGCCACACGCACTTGCGGGCGTAGTACCAAAGCCCGTAGCAGGCTTGCAGCGCGCGCTCGGTCCAGGTGTGCTCGGCGAGCGATTTCCAGGTGGCGATCTGGCTCGCTTGGGCCCAGGAAGCGAGCGCTAAGAAAACAGCGGCAAGCGCAAAAAACGGCGCCTTTTCCAGCACCAGTGCCAGCCATTGGCGCGGCCTGGGCGTGCCCCGGCCGCGGCCCAAGACGCCCACGTCCAGCACCAGGAACACCGCCGGCAGGACCACGGCCCAAGCCTTGGCCAGCAGCGAGAGCAGCATCAAGATCAGGCACAAGCTGAACCAGCCCGCGCGCGCCGCCGTTCGCTCCATGCCGCGCAATGCGAGCCAGGTACTGACGCACAAGAGCCCCAGCGCAAGCTGCAGCTTTAGCGGTCCATGCGGCGCAAAACCCAGCGTGCCAGGCCGGGTCAAATCCAGCGCGCGCACGGCTAGGACCGCGGCGCACAGCGCGAATACACCGCTCGAGAGCAGCGCGGCTTGCGAGCGCACACCGCCCGCTGGGCCCTTGGCGAACAGCGCCAAGTAGGCCAGCAAGGATCCCAGGAAAAACGGTGCGCTGAGCACGTCGCGGCGCTCGGTGACCCAGGCCACCGACTCGACGCGCAAGGGGTGTACGGCGAACAAGAGCGCGGCGAGCAAGGCCGCGGCGCGCGGCTGCGCCAGACCAAGTCGCTGGAACAACAACCTGGCTAGAGCCAGCACCCCCACCGCGCTCAAGGCGTGTAGCGCGACGTTGGTGGCGTGCATGCGCGGCGCCGCGCGCGAGAAGTCGCCGGTGTCGCCGCTGCCGGCAAAATCCCAAGCTAGGCTCAGCCACGACAGTGGTTGGTAATGCCCCATCCAGGCCGTGCGCGCCATCCACTCCAGCGCGCGCGGTAATGCAGCGCGAAAGTGCGGGTTCTGGACGAAGTTGCGGTCGTCGTCGAAGTTGAGCAGTTCGGCGGAAAAACTGGGCCCATACACCGCCAGACAAGCCAGCAGGACGGCCGCCACGGATACCACGCCCCATACGCGCGGCGCGAGCTGGATTCCCGCGCTGGCCGGGCGCTGAGCCAAGGGACCCACGCCGGGGCCTTAAAAAAGTCCCTTCAGCACGCGTAGGACCAGCCAGGACCCCAAGTTGCCGCCGGAACCTCGGCTCCAGCGCGGGCCGCCCCAACTCCCGCTATGCCAGCCTCCCCCAAGCGGAGCGATTGGCGGCAGCGTGCCGAAATCCAGGCCTCTTGGCGCCGCTTGTTCGCTACGCAGCGCGGCGCGCTTGCGTTCGATTTCTTCCAGTTCGCGCGTGCGTGCCTTGTCCAGGCCCCCGGCTGCTACAAATTGCAGCACGCGTTCGAGTTCGCGATGGTCGAGCCACACGCCGTGCTTGTTGCACACATCCAAGATGATGCCCGAGCAAGAGGCGTAGTTGCGCCGGTACATCATCTGCTGGCATTGCGGGCAGGGCAGATACCGGATGGGCACTTCGGGCACCACGTGCGCCGGCGGGCTGGCTCCGCCCAGTGCGCGCGCTGCGCGCTCTTGCTCGTCGGCGTCGCTGCACACGCGCTCGAAGTCCGTGCTCGACAGCCACATGCCCGCGCAAGATCGGCATTCGATCACGCTGGTCTCGCCCAGGGCGCGGATTTTCAGTTCGCCTTGGCAGCGCGGGCATCGAGTTCCCGCGGGCAGGGCGGTCACGGATTGCGGCGTGAATTCCAGGCCGCATTCCATGCAGTAGCGTGCGTCGCTCATGGCACGCGCAAAACAGCTCGGGCACACGCTGTCCAATCGCTTCTCATCCAGGGTGATTTCCGCGCGGCAGTATTCGCACACGCGCGCGGCCGCCTTCAAGTTGCCACCGCAGCCGCCGCAGCGCAGCACGCGCGGATCGTGGGGCTGGTGGTGCCGCGCCGCAAAACTTCCACCGCATTCACACAACACGCGCGTGCCGGCGTCCAGATGCGAAACGTCGTATTGCCGGGAACAGGCCGGACATGCGTCGAGGAAGCGGGGGGACATCGACGAAGAGGTGCCTAGGCGGGTCTGGGTTGATTGGTCCCAAAGGCGCGCACGCCGGCGCCTTGAAACTGCTCCTGCTCCAGTGCGCGCCGCGCCTGTTCCTCGTGGGCCAGTTCGGCCAGGCTTGCGTTGTACTCCGATGCGCGCGCTTGCTTCGCTAGTTTTTCGAGCCACTGGTCGAGCCGGCCGTCGCCGGGCGATCCCGCGGGCAGGGCCTGGGATTCCGCGGACCCTTGCCCGTCGCTGCGCAAAGCTTCCTGCACGTCCACGATACGCACCCCTTTGGGTTCGCGACCGGGAACCCACACGGAATCGCCCTCGCTCTGGCTGGAAAACAAGATCCCGTGCTGAGCCAGGGCCTCGAGCACGGCCTCCATGGAGCTGGCTTCGACGCCGATGCGGCTTGCCAGCTGCCCGGTCGTCAGCGGCTGCGCGCCGACTTGGAAATGGAGCGTCACCGCCACGGCCGCGCGCAGTCCGGCTTGCTCGCGCAGCGCTTGCGCATCCAAGCGCTGACGCGCGAGGCGAGTCACGCGCGGCTCGAATTGGTGGCTGGAGGCGAGTTCCGCTCCTATCAGCACCACCACCCAGGAAATCTGCACCCAAACCAAGAAGATTGGCAGCGCGGCGAAGCTGGAGTAGATCGGGTTGTAGCGCGCGATGCCGACTTGGAAGCTGACGTGGGCCCACAGCACCAGCATCCACAAAGAGCCCGCCATGAAACCGCCCAGGAGCGCCGAACGCCAGCGCACGCGCGCATTGGGAATCACCAAGTAGAACACCGTGAATGCCAGCCAGGCCATGACGAGCGGCACGGCGCGGAACAGCAATTGGACCAAGGTGGCCAGCCCCAGATCCTCGTGCAACATCCGCACCACGGTCGAACTCTGAGCCAAGGTCGCCGCGGCCAAACTCACACCCAAGAAAATGGGTGCGATGACCACAATGGTCAGGTAATCCGACAGCTTGCGCACCAGCGTGCGCGAACGCTGGGCACCGAATATTTCATTGAAGGTGGCCTCGATGGCGCCCAGCACTCGCACTAGCGTATACAGCAACACGAGCAGGCCGACCCAGCCCATGGCCTTGGCGTCGGTGTTCTGCACGAAACCGAGAACCTTTTCGATGGCTTGGTACAGCTCGGGGGCCTTGGCCGCGAATTGCTCGCTCAAGAACGGTCGGATGCGCTGCTCGACCAAGTCCTCGTAGAAGCCCAGGCCCTTGAGCACGGAAAACGACAGCGCCAAGATCGGCACGAGCGAGAGCACGCTGACGTAAGCCAGCGAGCTGGCGCGCAATGCGCAGCGATCGTTCAAGAAACCGATTGCCGTCAAAAACAGTACGCGGCAACCGCGATAGAACGCGCGCATGGCGCCGGATAGGCCGTCGCGATCGACCGACCATAGGTCCTCGCCCACGAAGCGCGAGACACGCCCCACTGGACCACCGCGCCGGGCCAGGCGGGCCAAGGCTTGGGAGCGCTCGAAAGGATCGCGGTAGGGACGCACCATGGGAGGAAGAGCGGACTGTGTGGGGCGGGCAGCGGATTCTAGGCCGAAGCGACCTGGGAGCCGATCGGATCGGTCCTCAAGCGTCTAGCCGCGGGGCCCAAACTGGCGCGCTGCCAGAGCTAGGATTTCGGCCACTTTCGCGGCGCGGGTCAAGCGGCAGCGCTTGGAAGTGGGACTTAGACCCGGCCCGAGCGCGCTTGGGCCACCAGATGCCCCGCCTCAGGCAGTACCAGAGCCGCCAAGGCAAGCTGCAGGGCCTTGGGCGATCCCGGCAGGGCCAGCACGACTTTGGAACCGATCAGGCCGCCGATGGCCCGCGAGAGCATCGCGGCGGGTCCGATCTGCTGGTAGGAAAGCCAACGAAACAACTCGCCGAAGCCGGGAATTTCGGAGTCCAAGAGGTCGCGCAGCGTGTCGAAGGTCACATCCCTTGCGGCCAGGCCCGTTCCGCCCGTGGTGAGCACCAAGTCCACTTCGCTCGCGCGGCAGGCGGCAAGCACGGCTGCGCGAATGGCTTCGCGTTCGTCGGAAACCGTAAGGCGCACAGCGACGGCGTGCCCGGCTCCTTCCAGCTCCTGGACCAGGAAGGCTCCGCCCGTATCTTGCTGGCCGCGCCGCGTGTCGCTGATGGTGATCACGGCACAGAAAAGGCGCAGGGGCGCTTCCATCCGATGCTGCTCCAGACCCATGGCCTGTCCAGGTTAGGGCCGCGCGCGCAGAGCACAAGACTGCCGCGCTTGGCATTTTTCTCAATGCCCCTATGGCTTGGCCCGCCTTGGAGGCGGGGCGCCAAGAGGCTCTTCCGGCTGCAATGCTGGTGCAAGGACGCGCGCGAACTAGAATGGCCGGACTCTCCAAACACCGGAACTTCCTATGCTGCACTGTCTGTTTTGGCCCTTGTTCTTGTGGCCGTGCCCTGCGCACTACGCCGTGTCGCCGCTTGCCGGCGAGCCGGCCAATCTGCTTGCGAGCTTGGAGGCCGCCGGCTCGGTCCCGCTCGAACCAGCGAACTACTTGCGCGCGCCGCAGCAGTCGGTGCAAGTCCAGTCGCAGACGCAGCAACAAAGGTACTGGGTTTCGGTCGGATTCTGGTCGATCGACCAGGACGTGAGCACGGGGTTTGACGACGGCGACAGCGACGAGGCCGTGTCCGTCGAGTTCGGCATCTACAACTGGACCACCAGCGAAATGGGTCTGGGCTTGGAATTCGCGTACCAGAAATCGACCTATGAGGTCGACACCAGTTCACTGGCTCCCGAAGAGGTCGATGCGACGCGCTACATGGCAGGCATCCGCTTGGCCGACACCCAGGGCACCGATCGCTGGCTGTACTGGGCCCACGGGGGACTGTTGTACCGCGAAGACGAGGGCAACTTGGCCGGCTCGGACGACGGCTTGGGTTTCTACGCCGGAATCGGCGTGGAGTTCCGTCCTGTGCCGGCGCTGGGGATCGGACCGGAAGTCTTCTATTCGCAGGCCGAATCCTTCGATGCCAAGGAGTGGCAATTCGGACTCAAGGCCACCCTGCACCTTTGAAAGGCGCTAGCGGAAGGCGCGCTATGTCGAAGGCGCAGTTGTCGGTGCTGGCGGCGTTCACGGTCCTTGCCACCGGATGTTCGTACGAGCAGGAGACCCCGCCCAGCGCGCAAGAGTTTGCGAGCGCCGGCCCGCAGGCTGCCAAGGTCCGGGCGAACGCAATGGGCATGGAAAACAGCCAGGCTTTGAGTCCTGTCGTCGCGCCGGCCGCGAGTCAGGCTGCACAGACAGCGCCGGCACCCGATTCGCCAGCGCCACCGGCCGCGCAGTTGTTCCCGAATCGGATGCCGCCGCCCAAGCCCAGCGCCGTGGCCGAGCAGGAAAGACTTTGGCCCGAAGGCGATGATTGGCCCAGCGAAAAGCTGCTGGCGCGCGTCGAGCCAAAAGCTCGTGCTTTGCTCGCAGCCGTGCTCGATTTCCCGCGCGTCCAGAGCGCCTGCGCCGAGGACTTTCTCGGTTCCAGCGTCTTGGTACCTCCCGATCTGGATTCGTTCGAGCACGCCGGAGTGCGCGTGCAGCGCGCCAAGTCGCTCGCACCCGAGCTCCTGGATCCCAAGGAATTCCAGGCACAATGGCAAGCACTAGCCGCAGCCTTCGCCCCCGGCGAGACGCCCGCACTGCACGTGCAATTCGTGTCCGTCGAAAGCCAGACGAGTTTCTTGGACAGCTACCCGTTCCCCTTCGAAATCGAAGCGCTCATCGAATGGGTGCAGCCGCTTGCCGGTCGCAGTGTGCAGGCCAAGTGGCGCATGGGTTGGCGCCTCTTGGCGCCGGACCAAGCGCAGTTGCTCTCGATCCAGGCACAAGCTTTCCACGCGATCCAAGGTCGACCGCTGTTCCTGGAGGCAACCCAGGCTGTATTCGGCGACAACGCTTGCTGGGACAGCGATTTCCGCCATGGAGTGCACGACACGTTCCAGCGGCTCGATCGCCAGGCGGGCGTGGCTTTCCAAGGCATGCAGGGTCTGGCTGTGGGCGACGTCAATGGGGACGGCCACGACGACGTCTACGTCCCCCAACAAGTAGGACTCGCCAACCGGCTCTTCCTGCGAGGCGAGGACGGCAAGGCGAAGGACGTGTCCCAGACCGCGCGCGTGGCGCTGCTGGACGTGACGCGCGCTGCACTGCTAGTGGACCTGGACAACGATGGACACCAGGACCTAGTCGCATCGGTGGCGAATTCGATCCTGATTCGGTTTGGCGACGGGCGCGGAGTGTTCCCCGCCGAGGGACAGCAGTGGCTGCTGGCCAAGGGCTCCGAGCAGTTCTACTCCCTTGCGGCAGCGGATCCGGATCGCGATGGGGATCTGGACGTCTACGCGTGTCGCTATTCGCTGGGTGGGGTCATGCACGGCGCACCGCGCCCCTACCACGACGCCCAAAACGGCGCGTCCAATTACTATTGGCGCAACGAAGGCAAGCGCACGTTCGTCGACGGCACCAGCGACGCCGGCCTGGACCAGGACAATTCGCGCTTCAGCTTGGGTGCAGTATGGGAAGACTTGAACGGCGACGGTCACATCGACCTGTACGTGGTCAATGACTTCGGGCGCAACAACGCCTTCGTCAACGATGGCAAGGGGCGCTTCCAGGATCGGGCGGCGAGCTTGGGCGTGGAGGACTTGGGCGCGGGCATGGGCGCGAGCTTTGGCGATTTCGACCGCGACGGCGACTTGGACTTGTATGTGACCAACATGTTTTCGGCTCCCGGCCTGCGCACCACCAAACAGGCTCTGCGCTGGATGGATGGCAAGCACGAGGCCGTGCGCCCGCACTACATCAAGCACGCCAGCGGCAACTCGCTCTTGCGCAGGGATGGCGAGGTGTTCGTGGACGTGACCCAGGCCAGTCAGACGGCCATGGGGCGCTGGGCGTGGGGTAGCATGTTCACCGACTTGGATGGGGATTCCTGGCCTGATTTGGTCGTGCCCAACGGCCAAACCACCAGCGCCAGCCAACCCAAGGACGCCGAGGGCTATTTCTGGCGCCGCGTCGTGGCCCAGTCGCCGACCAACGCGAGCGAAAGCGAGGCCTACAAAGCCGCCTTCGATGCGATCCAGGAAATCGTCATGAATCAGGATCTGTCCTGGAACGGCAACGAGCGCAACGTGGCCTACTTGAACCTTGGCGATGGCACGTTCGCCGATGTTTCGGCCGTGGCCGGCCTGGACCAAGCAGACGATGCGCGTTGCGTGGCGTTGCTGGATTGGGACGGCGACATGCGCGAGGACTTGCTGTTCAAGAATCGCACCGCGCCGCGATTGCGTTTGCTGCTGGGCCGGGCGCAAGGTCCTAGCGCGCGCCTGGCCTTGGACTTGACGGGAAAGACCTGCAACCGCGATGCCATCGGAGCTTTGGTGGAAGTCGAGGTCGATGGCCAGCGCGCGGTCAAGCGCCTGTGGGCCGGCAGCGGGTATTTGTGCCAGTCTTCGAAGCAAATGCTGTTCACTTTTAGCGAACCGCTGGCCAAGGATGCGCGCGCGCGCGTGCAGGTGCACTGGCCGGATGGCACGCAATCGATCTACGAAGATCTGGCGCTGGGCCAGCGGCACGGGCTGGTGCAAGGCGAAGTCAAGCCGACGGTTTCGCGCGGCCCGGCGGCGCAAAAGCCGCTGTTCGAAAAACCGTCCGTGGCCAAGGCACTGCCTGGCAAGGTCGAACGGGTGATCCTGGTGGAGCGCGCGCCCATGGCGCCGTACAGCATTCCGTCCTTCGCCTGGCCGCAGCGCACGGTGCGCGATTTGGCCGGCAAGAATTTGCTTTTGGTCTTGTTCCAGGCGCAGTCAGTTCCGGACCAAGAGCGCATGAAACAAGTGATCGCGCGCGCGGGCGATTTCGCCTCCGCGAACACGCGCATCGTTGCGCTGGCGGTGGACGAAGGTCCTACGCTGGCGCGCGCACGCGCTTTGCTCAAGGGCACGCCGGCCGAAGAAGACGCCGGTTTCGTGGACGAGCGCACCAAAGCCGCGCTGGAGATCTTGTGCTTGGAAGTGCTAGGGCCCTGGACTCAATTCCCCCTGCCTAGCGCCTTTCTGCTGGACGGCGCGGGCCAATTGTCCGCGCTCTACATAGGCTTCTCGGATCTGGACACGATGCTGGCCGATTCCAAGACCTTGGCCAGCATGCCCACCGATCGCGGCTCGACGATCAAACTGGAAGGCGGTTTGTGGCTCTTCCCGCGCCGGCGAGATTTCCAGTTGCTCCACGATGTCTACAAGAACAACGGCTTCGACACGCTGGCCGCGTGGTTCGCTACCTGGGCCCAGAAAACGGCAGCGCCGAAATAAACGTAAGTGCGAGGCCGCGCTCGGTGCGCACTGGAGCCAGAGACGGGATTTGAACCCGTAACCCCCGCTTTACGAAAGCGGTGCTCTACCGTTGAGCTACTCCGGCGTCTTTGTTCGTGGCGCGTCCAGCGCAGCACATGCGTGGACGTACCGTATTGTAGCCGGGCCGCGGACCTTGGCCCAAGGGCGCCGCGAGTTCGCGCGGACGCCCTCGGGCGCGATGCCTAGTCCCTAGGGCGTTCCGACTTTGGCGCGCATGCCCTCGAGCAGGGAAGCGCGATCGGCGGCGCTCAGGTTGGCAGCGCCCAAGGCACGCGCAGCCGCGGCCGCCAGGGCCGGTTCGGAGCTCGATTGCAGCAGTGCGCTCAAGGCCTTCGCGCCGTCGGCGGATAGCTCGCCGCCTTGACGACCAAGAATCTCTGCGATCGCGTGGGCGGCGGCCTCGCGCACGCCTAGGGAGCGCGCCTCATCGGCGCAGGCGCCGGCTAGAGCGGCCACGCTTTCGGAGTCTCCGGCACTGGCCAAAGCCATGCACGCTGCGCCGGACACAGCATCCGGACGCGTTAGGGCGCGGTGGAGTGCGCCGCGCGTAGCGCTGATGTCGACACCTTGCGATCCCAGGTGCGCCAGCGCCTTTGCGGCCCGAGCCGCAAGTTCATCGGCTTGGGCTCGGTCTCCGTCGAGTGCACCCGCCACGGCGGTCTCCACGGCCGTCAGATCCGCGGCGGAAGTCAGAGTTCCCTGCACGCTCTCGCCGAAAATCTCGGCGGCCTTTTCGGCGCTGGCGGTCAGAAGCAGCGCAGGGGTCTTCTCCAAGCGCGAATCCAGGCGCATCTCAGCGATCACTTGCTGCGTGGTCATGTCCGGCAAGCTCTCGGCCACCAGAACCGCGTCCATGCCCGCCAGGCGTTGCATCATGGAGAGTCCGCGGCCACCGCTGGGCGCCACGGCCGTAAGCCAGCCCTTGGCTTCCAGCGCGGCCGACCATTGGCCGGCGCGCGCAGCGTCCGCGTCGACGATCAAAGCGATGCGCAGAACTTCGCGGCCGGCGGCCTCACCGAGTTCCGCCAAGACGCGCGGATCCACGGTTTGCGCGCCGCCGCGGCGATTGGCCAGGGAAATCGCGGCTTCGCCGCGCACGGATGCATCGTTTGCGCCCAGGGCCGTGGCAAGGCTTTGCGCCGTGCCAGAACCATGCAGCATGCGCGCCAATACGGCCGCAGTCCCCATGTCCCCTTGTTCGAGACACTCGGCCAGTGCCAAGTCCTGCGCCGCTGCGCCCGTCGCGTTCGCAGCCACCAGACGGGATTGCAGCACGGGTTCCAGCGCGGTCACGTCGCCGCCGACTTGCGCCATGGCCTGTGCGCGGGCATGCACCGACGCAGCGGCGCGAGCAATCCCGGCGCGAGCACGCAGGTTCGTGGGATCTAGAGCCAAAGCGCGGTAGAAGCATTGGCGCGCCATTTCATCCGGGTAGATGTCGCGCGGCGTGGGTGTGGCAACCAACGCGCCCCCTTCGTAGGACCAAACCACATCCGAGTACTGGTAGTCGGCCAGGATCCGTCCGGAGCGCAGACTGTAGTCCGTGCCCTCTTGCAGCAACATGGACACGGCGGTGTCCCCCTTGGCGCCTTGCCCGATGGAATCCAAGGCCTGCTGCGCAGCTTCACGCACAGACGGGTCGGGGTCGCTGGAAGCGCGCGCGGCCAAGGTACCGCTGGCGCGCGGGTCGCGAATATGGCCCAAAGCGAAGGCCACGTTGCGGCGCAAGAACGCGTCATCCGAGTCCAGGACCGCAAGCAGGGGCACGACCACGCTGGTGTCCATGCTGGCCAGCGCCGTGATCATGGCGACGCGTCGGTCGTCGTTGCCCTGGTCCGCCAGGGCCGGAAGCATGTACGGCACGGCAAAGGCACCGTGTTCACCGGATAGCGTGCGAATGGCGCTGCGCCGTTCGACGGTATCCGCGCTGTCGAGCTTGGCGATCTGGGTCTTGATGGCTTCGGCGTTGTCGCGGTGTGCGCGACGCCCGGAAGTTGCCAGCGACATCAGTCGCCGCGCGGTCAACTCCATTTCACCACCTTGGCGCAACATGTCGAGCCAAGTGTCCGACTCGGTCATGCGGAAAATCTCGTAGGCCTGATCTTCCGTCAAGCCGGCGTTGAGCACGGTCTGGAATCCCACGAGGGCTTCGTCGTTGCGACCGCGCGCCAGCAGGTCGACAGCTTGTTCGAAGGCCGCCTTGGCATCAGCCTGAAGGGGCAGCGCAGCGAAGGACAGGCGCGCGCTGGCCAAGCTGGAGGCACCGGCCAAGCACAGAGCGAGGAGAGCAAGACGAGGCATGCGGTTAGATCCGCTCATGACGGTTTTCATCCGGGGGACGATCGTTGGGGGAGGAACTGGAAGGATCGGGAGTGGGACTCGTGCGGGACTCGAGGCTACTCGTGGCGACGCGCGCCCAAAGTAGGCCTCCTGGCACTTCGGTCAGAGGCGATGAGGAACGGAGCAGTGGGCTGGAGAAGGTAGCGTCTCCGCACGCAAATTGGATCTTTGGATCGGCGGCCCCTGAGCAACGACGCCCGGACGCTAGGCCAAAGCGGGACAGCTCGCGGCTATCTCCGGCGCACGAAGGGCCAAGGAAGTTGCAATCACGGCGCACGTGCCTGAGCAGGGGCCTCTGCCATCCATGGATCGGGGGGGAATGATGGGCGGATGATATCGGTTGGACTTGGGAGCGCAAGCCGGCCGGCACCACAAGCGCCGCGACTGGCAAGTGCTCTATCCCAGCTGCACCGGCAGGCAACCGCGGGCAGCGACTTGACCCTGGAAGAATGCTTGTGCCGCCGCAACCTGGCCCGGCGTGGCCGCAAAGCCGCACAAGATCGCCGGTCGCCCCGTGTCCCACCACGCTTTGGGAATCAGCTTGGGAGTGGCCAGCCAAAGCAGGGCCGCAGGCCACCCAAGGGTAGCCAAGGACTCGAGTTTGGCTTCGATGGCTCGCAGGGCCGCCGCATCGGGCCCGGGATTGCCGTACCAGGCACCGATCTCTCCCACCACCGGCAGCACCACGCCCGCCGGCTGTCCGCCGCCGTAGCCTGCACGCGAGAGGGCCATGCGCAGTTGCTCGAGCGCGGCGCGAGCCTCCTCACCCTTGGGATGCACCAACGGATGCAACACCTCGCAAGGTCTTGTTAGCTTCCACGGCCAGCGCTTGACGTTGCACAAGAGGGTCTGCTGCGCCAGCTCGCTCGCCCATGTGCTCGGACCCGAATGCGGGCTGCCGGGGGGCTTGGATGACTCCGCGCTTAGGCGCGCGCGTGCACGCGCACACAGTTCGCGAGCTCGCCCCGCGGCGCGCGCCAAGTGCGAGCGCTCGAGCCGACCCGCCTTTAGATCGTCCAGGAGTTCTTGTGCCGCGCGCGCCGGATCGGCGGGACACAGGAGCACGTCGACACCCGCGGCCAAGGCGCGCGCGTTGGCACTGTGCGCTCCGGCCAGTGCGCCCATGTCCATCGCATCGCTGAGCACTGCGCCCGAAAATCCCAAGCGCGTCCGCAGCTGCGCGTGCACCACGGCGCTGGACAAGGAGCTGGCCAGTCCGGCTTGGCCCGTCAACGCGGGTACGTCCAAGTGCGCCACCATCACGGCTTCCACGCCGGCTTGGATCGCGGCGGTAAAGGGCTTCCATTCGTGGCTTTCCCAGCGCGCGCATTCGTGATCGATGCGCGGCAATTCCAGGTGGCTGTCGCCGGACGCGTCTCCGTGGCCGGGAAAATGCTTGGCGCAGCCGGCCACGCCGGCCAGGTGCAGTCCGCGCAAGAAAGCTGCGGCGAGTTCGCCGGCGCGCGCGGGCGCATCGCCAAAGCTGCGCACGCCGATGATCGGGCTTTGCGCCTTGGTGCACATGTCCGCGACGGGGGCCAGCACCAGTTGCACGCCGCGCTCGCGCGCGCCTTGGCCAGTCAACCAGCCGGCCGCCTCACACGCAGCGCGCGCATCCGCCGCAGCCGCCAGCGCCAGCGCTGGCGGAGTGCGCACCGCATCTTGAAAATGCAAACCCGGGCCCTGCTCCAAATCGCCCGCCAGCAGCACGTCGGCCTGGCCGCAGCGCTGCAAGCGCGAACGCAGCTCGTCGATGGCGCCGGACAATCGGCTGGGCCCGCGCAACGTGCGACCGAAAGCAACTGCGATCGCGGGCGGAAATCGCGCCAGGTATTCGTCGTCCAGTTCTACGGGTCGTTGGCCTTGGGCTCGGAATTGAGCGAGCAGTTCCTCGGAACGCACCGACGGTGCGAGCACCGCCCCGATGTCGAGCTCCAGCGCGCGCGCTTGGTGCATGCTGAAACCACTCTAAACCGTCAGGGCCGGCGGACTGATCTTGCCCAACACACGTCCGGCCTTGGCGCCCGTGGCGCTGGTGCGCGACACCGCCTGCCCGAGCAGGCAGCGCGCGGCCAAGGTGGCGAACACCAGGGCTTCTCGCGCCTCCGGCTGCACGCCGTATTCCGCCGAAGACACCACGGGAAACGGCGCCAGTCGAGCCAACATTTCCTGCAGCGGCCCGTGGCGACTGCCGCCGCCGCAAACCACCAAGACGCGCGTATTCCGTGGTGCGAAACGCTGCCAATGGGAGGCTGCGCACTGGGCCACGAAGTGCGTGGCCGTGGCCAGCAAGTCTTCGGGTTGCCGGTCGCTGGCCAAGACTCCCAGCTCGCGCGCACGTTCGACCAAGGCGTCGATCCAATGTTCTCCGAATGTGTCGCGGCCCGTGCTCTTGGGCGGAGCATGGTCGAGAAATGGATGCTTGCCGAGTTCGTGCAGCAGCCCTGCGTGGGAACGTCCATTGCGCGCCGAGGAACCGTCGGGATCGTAAGGGCGTCCAAGGAAGCGGCGCGCCAATCCATCGAGCAGGCCGCAGGCCGGACCTGTGTCGAAACTCATCAACTCGCCGTCCGGCTCGCTGGGAAGTACGGTCAAGTTGGCCATGCCGCCCAGGTTCAAGATGATGGCGGGTCGTTCGACGCGAGCGAACAGCAGCTCGTCCGCCAGGGCCGAAATGGGCGCGCCGCCGCCTCCGCTGGCGATGTCGCGTTGGCGAAAGTCGCTGACCACGGTGCATCCGGCGTGTTCGGCCACGAAATCGCCGTCGCCCAATTGCAGGGTGGCCGGGCCGCTGGGCTCGACGCCGTCGTGGTGGTACACGGTTTGGCCGTGGCTGCCGACCAGGTCGACTTCCAACTGGCGTTCGCGGGCCAAATCTCGCACGGCCTGACCGAAGGCGCGCCCCAGGTCGCGCGATAAGAGCGCGGTTTCGCGCAGGGAAAGACCAGCCCCATCGAGCACGCCGCGCACGCGGGCACCTACCTCGGCGGGGAAGGGCCGGGTGTCGAAGGCCAAAACCTTGGGAAAATGCAGCGCCACGGGCTGTCCGGGTGCCGCCTCGACACCAAAGCGCGTCAAAGCGACCGCGATGCCATCGGCGGAAGTTCCTGAAAGTACGCCAGCCACTACGGCCTCACCGCGCTCCAGGCGCTGGCGCACTTGCCACAAGTCCCTGGCAGCCACGTCCTGGAGGGTACCGGGGCAAATCCGCCGTGCAACGGCGGCGCGGCGTTTTCTTGGCAATCGGCGCTTTCGCCCGCGTTGCGCGCTAGCCTCTGTACCCATACGGACATGGCAGCCAAATCCATCCCCCCCGAGCGCGCAGCGAGCGAAAGAGCGAAGCCCGCTACCCCGGCGCGCTACATCCTGGTAGTCGACGACGATCAGGCGATCCGCCAAGCCCTGGAACTGACGCTGTCCTACCACGGCTTCGAGGTCTGGACGGCCGGTGACGGCGAGGAAGCCTGGGCGCGACTGGAGCGCGAGCGCGCGCAAGGCCATGAGCCCAGCGCCATCTTGACCGACGTGAAGATGCCCAAGCTCGACGGCCTTGGATTGGTGGAGCGCTTGCAGAGCCTCGCCACGCGGCCGGCGCTGATCGTCATCAGCGGCCACGCCGACATTCCCACGGCGGTCGAGGCGGTGCGCAAGGGCGCCTCGGATTTCCTCGAGAAGCCCTTGGATGAAAATCGCCTTTTGGTGGCACTGAACAACGCCATCCGTGCGCGAACCCTGGAGCTGGAAAACGCCGGACTCGAGCGCCAAGTCGGAGCCTTGCGCAAGCAAGCCTTGGCCACCTGGGAAATGATCGGGACCAGCCCCGGCATGCGCGCCTTGGACGAGCAAATCACGCGCGTGGCTAGGAGCGACGTGGCCGTACTCATCAGCGGCGAAAACGGCACTGGCAAGGAAGTGGTCGCGCGCCAAATCCATCTGCGCTCGCCGCGCGCGGCCGGTCCATTCGTCACGGTGAACTGCGCTGCAATTCCCGCGGAACTGGTCGAATCCGAGCTGTTCGGCCACGAGCGCGGGAGTTTCACCGGTGCCAGCGAACGCCGCGTGGGGCACTTCGAAGCGGCCCACGCAGGCACGCTGTTCTTGGATGAAATCGGCGACATGCCGCCCGCCGCTCAAGCCAAGGTGTTGCGCGCGCTGGAGATGCGCGAGATCACGCGCGTGGGCGCCAGCCGAACGCTGGCCGTGGACATCCGCGTCATCGCTGCCACGAACGTGGACCTGGAAGACGCCGTGGCGCGCAAAGTCTTTCGGCAAGACTTGTACTACCGTCTGCGAGTCGTCCCGCTGTGGGTGCCGCCGCTGCGCGAGCGTTTGGAAGACTTGGGTCCGCTGGCAGAACACATCCTGGCCCAGATTGGGCGCCGCTGGGGACGGGTGCCGCCCAGCTTGGGCCGCAGCGCCCTGGAGCGCATCACGCGCGAGAGCTGGCCGGGAAACGTGCGCCAACTGCGCAACGTTCTCGAAGCAGCCTGCGTATTCGCCGGCGAAGGGCCCATCGAGGCCGATCAGATCGAAACAGTCCTGGAAAGCGGCCCCGGATCGAGCCCGCGCGCCGCACCTGCGACACCCCTGGTCGCCGGCAACGACCCTTTCACCTCGCGCACCTTCGAGGAATTCAAAGACAACAGCGAGGCCGAATACATCCGGCGCAAATTGGCCGAATTCGGCGGCAACGTGAAACGCACCGCCGAAGAACTCGGCATGCAACGCAGCCACCTATACAAGAAGCTCGATCGCTACGGACTCAAGTAGATCTGGCGGCCCGGCGGTTGGCGGTACGGTACCAGGCTCGATTCCAACACCTTTGGTGCCAGGCTCCATACAGCGACGCGGCCCGCTCGCACTTGGCGAGCGGGCCGCGTCGCTGTAT
>JAKFYL010000177.1 GCA_021730845.1 Planctomycetota bacterium
GTGCCGGCGCGCGCAGCGCCGGCTCTGCGCGGCGCGCGTGAGCTGCTCAATCAACTCCGCTACTTGGATCGCGCCCGTGAGCGCGCGGCCCAGTGCTTTGCAGCCCGGGGCTTGGAAACCCGAGGCGCTGCGCGCCACATCGACTGACCATTCCCGCGCCACAGGTCCATGGGATTCATCGAACTCACCGTCCTAAACAACGCAGCTCAAAAGCTCGCGATTGGCATCGACCTGGGCACCACCAATTCCTTGGGTGCGTTGTGGAAGGATGGCCACCCGATCGTTTTGCATCCCGTCGGCGAACATGGCTATGTTCCCAGCGCGATCTACTTTCCCGAGCACGGGCCGCCGGTGGTCGGCAAGGCTGCGCGCGACCGGGCCATGCTCGACCCCGCGCACGTGCTCTTCAGCGTCAAGCGCTTCATGGGGCGCGGACTGAAGGATGTGGCCACGGATGCGGCCCAGGTTCCGTTTCCGATTGGCGAATCGGAAAACGGCGTGATCGAATTCGAGATCCGCGGACGCAAGTACACGCCAGAGCAGCTTTCGGCCTTGATCCTGATGAAGGTTCACGACACTTCCTGCCGCGCCATGGGCGGCGTGGAAGTGACCAAGTGCGTCATCACGGTTCCGGCCTACTTCGATGAAGCCCAGCGCGGCGCCACGCGCGACGCGGCGCGTTTGGCGGGTCTGGATGTCTTGCGCATCATCAACGAACCCACGGCCGCCAGCCTGGCTTACGGTCTGGACAAGAAGAAACAAGGCAACGTAGCCGTGTTCGACTTGGGCGGCGGCACGTTCGACGTTTCCATTCTGTGCATCGAGGACGGCGTATTCCGCGTATTGGCGACCAGCGGCGATACGCATTTGGGCGGTGACGACATCGATCGCGCCCTGGCCGACTGGGCGGCCGAGAAAATCGCACGCGAAGCGAAACAAGCCCCCACCAAGGACCCGGTCTTCGCGCAGGTGCTGCGCCTGGCCGCGGAGCGCACGAAGCAGGCGCTCTCGAGCGCCGAACATGCGGAATTCCACGTTTCCATGCCCGAAACCGGTCTGCATTGGCGCACCGAGGTCTCGCGCGAGCACTTGGAACGCCTGAGCGCGCCGCTGATCGAACGCGCGCTTTGCTGCTGCCAGCGGGCGGTCACGGACAGCAAGCTGACGCTCAAGGACATCGACGACGTGGTGCTGGTCGGTGGCGCCACGCGCATGCCGCTCGTGCGCCGCCGGGTGCAGGAGTTCTTCGGTCGCGAGCCACACACCGACCTGAATCCCGACGAGGTCGTGGCCCTGGGCGCGTCGATCCAGGCGCACGTGCTCATGGGCGGCACCCGCGATGTGCTGTTGATGGACGTCACGCCGCTGTCCTTGGGTTTGGAAACCGTCGGCGGTGCGGTGGCCAAGCTGATCCAGCGCAACTCGACGATTCCGTGCCAAGCCACAGAGGGCTTTACCACCTACGCGGACAACCAGACCGGAATTGATTTTCACGTCGTGCAAGGCGAACGCGAGCTGGCCAAGGACTGCCGCACGCTGGGACGCTTTCGTCTGCGCGGAATCCCGCCGCTGCCCGCGGGAATGGCGCGCGTGGCCGTGCGCTTCCACGTCGACGCGAACGGCATGCTGCTGGTCACGGCGCGCGAGGAGACCACCGGAGCTGTCGCTACGATCGAAGTCAAACCGATGAACGGGTTGAGCGACCAGGAAGTCGAGCACATGTTGCGTGAGGCCTACCTCAAGGCGCGCGAGGACATGGATGCGCGGCGCGTTGCGGACCTGCGCACCGAACTGGGCATCATGCTGCACGCCACGCGCAAGGGTTTGGCCTTTGCTCAGGCGGAACTCGACCGCGAAACGCGCCTGGACATCGAAGAGGCCATGGCCGCGGCGGAAGCTGCCAGCCGGAAGGACGACCTGCCTGCAATCCAGCGCGCGCGCGACACGTTCGAGCGCGCCACGCTGCCCTTGGCGGCCGTCTTGATGGACGCAGTCGCGAAAGCGGCACTCCAGGGCCGTAAGCTAGACGAGGTCTAGGCTGCCGATGCCGCCGGGGAGCCTGGATTGGGCGGATGCGCAGGAAATTGGGTTTCAGCTGTCCCAGGCCTTTCCCGATCAAGATCCACGCAATATGCGCTTTACGGATCTTCACAGCATGGTGTGCGGCCTACCCAATTTCCGCGGCGCGCCCAAGGCCTCGAATGAGAAGATCCTAGAAGCTATCCAAATGGCATGGCTCGACGAACTCGATCTCACTTGATGCTCGCCCCTTTCGCGGGCTGGTTGTGCGGCGCGATCGCCCTAGTCGCGAGCGGCTGCTCGATCACGCGTACGGCTTCGAATGCCATGGCCGACGCCTTGGCCGCCAGCGGCAGTGCGTTTACTTCGGACGAGGATCCCGAGCTGGTGCGCGAAGCTCTGCCCTTCAGCCTGAAGTTGATGGAGAGCCTGCTTGCCAACACGCCCGATCACCGCGGCTTGCTGGTGGCCTGCTCGCGCTCGTTCACGCAGTACGCCTACGCCTTCGTGCAGATGGACGGCGATCGCTTGGAATTCGACGACTACCAAGGCGCCAAGGTGCTCCACGAACGCGCCAAGAAACTGTATCTGCGGGCGCGCGACTACGGCCTGCGGGCACTGGCCGTGGGCGAGCCCAGGTTCGAAACTCGCCTGCGCGCCAATGCGGCCCAGACGCTGGCTCGCTTGGACAAGTCCCACGTCGAACCTTTGTATTGGACGTGTGCCGCCTGGGCCGGTGCCATCACTTTGTCGAAAGACGATCCTGCGCTGCTAGGCGAAATTCCACTGGTCGAAAGCATGCTCGATCGCGCCGTCGCACTCGACCCGGACTTCGACAACGGCGCGCTGCACGCATTCCAAATGGTCTTCGAGCCGGCGCGCGCCGACGCGGGCGCTCGATCTAAAACCCAATCCGTGCCCGCCACCTCCAAAGAACGCGCACGCGCCCACTTCGAACGCGCCGTGGCGATGTCCGGTGGACTTTCCGCCGGGCTTTTTGTTTCCTGGGCCGAGTCCTTTTCGGTCAAGGACCAGAACCTGGCTGAGTTTCGCGACCTGCTTGCGCGCGCGCTGGCCATCGATCCGAACGCCGCACCCGGTCGCAGACTGGTCAACATCCTCATGCAGCGCCGCGCTCGGTGGCTGCTCGAGCACACCGACGAATTGTTCTTGGATTCGTCGGATCCCTCCGCCTCCTCCTCAACCTCTCCATGATCCGATTCCTGCCTTCCTTGCGGCGCCACCTGTGCGCGAGCCTCCTGGCCGCCAGCTTCGTCCCCTTGGCCGCGGCCCAATCGCCCACGCGGATCAACTTGGGAACATTGGCGCCGCGCGGCTCGAGCTATCACCAAGCGTTGCAGGAGATGGGCGAAGCCTGGAAAAAGGCCCCGGGCGGCGGAGCGAAGATCGTGATCTACCCCGACGGCACCCAGGGCGGTGAAGACGAGATGGTCAAGCTCATGCGCGTCGGCACGCTGCATGCAGCATTGCTGACCAGCGCCGGACTGGCGGCCATCGATCGCGACGTCACGGCGCTGCAGGAGTTGCCCTTGGCGTTCCACTCCATGGAGGAGTACCAAGCGGTGCTCCAGGCTATGGCGCCGATGCTGGAAGACCGCCTGGCCGCCAAGGGCTTTCACGTGCTTTTTTGGGGCACAGCCGGTTGGCTGCGTCCGTTCACGTCGGAAGCCTTGACCACGCCCGAGGACTTCAAGCGCGCCAAGATGTTCGTGTGGGCCGGCGATGAGAACCAGACCGCCGTCATGCGCAAGCATGGGTTCACGCCGGTGTCGCTCGAACCGTCCGAGATCTTGACCGGACTGCAAAGCGGCATGATCAGTGCCGTGACCGTACCGCCGATCTTCGCGCTGGCAACGCAGATCGATTCGAAGGCCAAGCACATGCTCGACTTGCCCTACGTTCCTTTGGTCGGCGCCATGGTGATTCGCAAGGAGACTTGGGACAAATTGCCCGCGGATGGTCAGGCGGCCATGCGCGCGGCAGCCGATCGGGCGGGCCAGCGCATCCGCACGGAAAGCCTGGCCGAGAGCGCCAAGGCCGTCGAGGCCATGAAGAAACGCGGTTTGACCGTGCACCCGGTGGATCCCCAGTTGGAAGCGGCTTGGCGCAAGTCCATGACCGAGCTGTACCCGGACATCCGGGGCACGATGATCCCAGCAGAGCTCTTTGACCGGGTTTTCGCCGAGCTCGCCAAGGTTCGCTCGAACTCCGGCGTCGGTTCGCACTAAGCTCCTGGCCCAGGTCCCGCTCCGGGATCAAGGCCCATGCGACCCGTCCCAGAACAGCCATCGCCCGTTTCCGTGCCCGCTGCCGCGGACGAATCGATTCCGCGCGCGTTCATGCACCGTGCGTTGCGCGCAGTCGAAGATCTGCTGGTTGCGCTGGTTCTCGCCGGCATTGCGCTGCTGCCGCTCACAGGCATCGTGCAGCGCGAGTTCGGGCGCTTTGGGGTGCCAGGCGCAGCGGAATGGCTGACCCAGCTCACGTTCGCCCTAGCCATGCTGGGGGTCGTGCTGTGCGCGCGCGAAAAGCGCCTGCTAAACATCTCGGCACTCGACTTCGTGCTCACCGGGCGCATTGGCTCATTCGCGCGAAGCCTGGCGAATGCGCTGGGAGCAGTTGTTTTTGGTGTGGTTGCTTTCGCCGCCTGGGAATTCGTGCAAGGCGAGCGCAGCAACGCCGCTGTGCTTTCCGGCGGTGTCCGGGAGTGGACCATCGCCCTCTTGTTGCCGCTGGCCTTCGCAGCGCTGACGCTGCGATTGACTTGGCAAGCCGGCCAGCGTGCCCTTGGCCGCGTACTCGTGCTCGTCCTCGTGGCTACAGGCTTGTGGTGGATGCATAGTTGGACGGGTGAGCCGCAAGGCAAGTGGTGGCCCCTGGCAGCTGCGTTGCTCGTGGGCACGCTGCTGGGCATGCCGCTCCTTGCCGCCATCGCCGGAGCCACGGCCCTGTGCCTTTGGAATGCCGGATATCCGCTGGCCTCGATCCCGCTCAAGATCCAAGCGCTCACGACCAATTCGACGCTGCCCACGATTCCGCTGTTCACGCTGGCAGGCTACTTCCTGGCGCGCGGAAGTTCCTCGCAGCGCTTGGTTGCTGTGTTCCGCGCCCTGGCCGGCGGCCTGCGCAGTGGACCAGCGTTGGTGGCGGTGCTCGTATGCGCGTTCTTCACGACCTTTACCGGAGCCTCGGGCGTCACGATCTTGGCCCTGGGCGGATTGCTCATGCCCATGCTTCGCGGCAGCGGCTACAGCGAGCGCAATGCCCTGGGCCTGATCACCGGCTCCAGTGCGCTGGGCATGCTCTTTCCGCCTTGCTTGCCCCTGATCTTGTACGCCATCGTGGCCAATACGGCCTTGGCCAATGCCGACGTGTTCAGCGTGGAACGCGGCGGAGTGACGATCGAACAGATGTTCCTGGCCGGCGTCCTGCCGGGAGCGGTACTGCTCGCTTTCGCTTGGGGCTGGGGGATTCTCGTGAGTCCCAAGTCCATTCCCGCATCACCCAAGGATGCCGCCCAAACGCCGCGACTGGCGCGCGCAATGTGGGATGCCAAGTGGGAATTGGTTCTGCCGCTGGTCGCGCTGGCCTTGATCTTCGGGGGCATCGCAACGCCACTGGAAGCTGCTGCCATTGCGGCCGCGTGGGCGTTCCTGGTGGTCATCTTGCGGCGCGATCTCAAGCTCACGCAGCTTCTAGGCGTGCTTTCGGAGTGTGGGGCCTTGGTGGGCGGGATCCTGGCGATCCTGGGTGCCTCCATGGCGCTGACCCATTTCCTGGTGCTCGAGGAGGTTCCAGTGCGCGCAGCCGAATGGGCCAGCCAGTCGCTGGAATCCAAGCTCGCCTTCCTGCTGGCGCTGAACGGCTTCCTGCTGGTAGTCGGCTGTCTGCTCGACGTGTTTTCGGCGATCGTAGTGGTCGTGCCGCTGATCGTGCCCATGGGCCAAGAATTCGGCGTGGATCCCATCCATTTGGGGATCGTGTTCCTTGCCAACCTGGAACTGGGCTACCTGACTCCGCCCGTTGGGCTCAATCTTTTTCTTTCCGCTGGAAGATTTCGAAAGCCATTTGGCGAGGTTGTGCGCTCGGTGTTGCCGCTGCTGGCGATCTTGGCCTTGGGCGTGCTGGTGATCACCTACGTGCCTTGGCTCTCGACTTGGCTGCCGTCGCTGCTGCTGAAATAGCCGAAACGATCCGGATAACTCGCGCCCCCAATACGTTGGGCCGGCAGGTAGGATGGAGTCCGGCTCGATCTCACACTCGATTTCCATTTCCGATATCAACTATGAAGCGCGCGTCTGTATTTCCCCGGCTTGTCTTGCTTCTGGCCCCCGTGTTTGCCCAAAGCGCCGATGCGCAATCGACCTGGTATGTCGATGTTTCCGGGACACCTCCGGGCAACGGAACCCAGTCGAATCCGTACACCAGCATTCAATTTGCGATCGACCAAGCAACGACACAAGACGGTGACACGGTGCTTGTCGCTGCAGGCACCTACGTCGAGCGCGTCGATTTCAAGGGCAAGGCCATCGTCCTCGACGGTAGCGCCGCCAGTCCTGCTCCGACCATCGATGCAGGCGGAGTCGGCAGCGCCGTGACCATGCGTACGGGCGAGGGCCCGGGCAGCGTCTTGCGCGGATTCCGTCTGACGGGCGGCAAAGGAACCCCCATCAATGGAAATTTGCACGGCGGCGGCATGTTCCTAGTCGGCTCGGCTCCGCAAATCCAGAACGTGCGCGTCGAAAACAATGCGGCCAGATTTGGGGCGGGCCTGGCTGCGATCTCCAGTGCTGCGCCAACGCTTACCGGTTGCCTCATCGCCAACAACGACACGACCGCGCAGGGCTCCGAGTTCAGCGGTTCGGGAGGTGGAATGTACCTCAACAGTTCCAACCTCGAATTCAACAACAGTCAATGCAATGGCAACCGCGCGTTCGCTGGAGGAGGCGGAGTGCTTTGCCTTTCCTCGTTCCTTTCGGCGCGCAACTCGGACTTTGCGGACAACAAGATCTACACGCAAGACGGCGGCGCGATCAACATCTCCGGCAGCGGAGCGAATGCGGTGCTAGAGGGTTGCGACTTCCAAGGCAACGGTGCCCTGGGCAGTTCCTTCTGGGGAAACGCAGGCGGTGCGGTGTCCGGCCCAGTGAACGCGATCCAGTGCTCGTTTGCCGGTGGCCGATACATGAATTGGGGCGGCGCTTGCTCTGAAGGCACCTACAGAGACTGCGTGTTCATGGACAACGTGGCTCAGAACGGTGGAGCCCTGTACTCGGGCACCGCGGTCCGTTGCACCTTTTTGAACAATTTCGCTGCCGGTGAGTCGTGCTCGGGAAGAGGTGGTGCGATGTACGCCTCGCAGGCGCTTCGCTGCATGCTGATGAACAATAGAGCCTGTGGACAGGGCGGTGCGGCCTACAACTCCAGCTTGGTGGAGTGCGAGGTACTGTTCAACAAGACAGAGGTCGGCGAAGGAGGCATCAGTTTCGGGGGTGGCCTCATGATCGGGTCGGCGGTGCGCACGAATTTCCGAGGCAACACGGCCCAAAGCGCCGGGCCTGGCGCGCCGGGCTTGGGCGGCGCCGGATTCAACTGCTCTTTTGTTGACTGCCGCGTTTCGTTGAACACGGCCACGCGCGGCGCCGGCATCTTCTTCAGCCAAGGCAACTTCAGCACTCCGATCACCGGCTGCTCGTTTGCCGCAAACGTGGCTTCGGACGCCGGTGGCGCAGTGTACAGCGACCTAGGAACGGGTGGCTTGCTCGCCATCAAGGACTCGATCTTGTGGGGCAACTTGCCGCAAGCGATCGCCGCGGCCCCCAATACCTCATTCGATGTGACCTATTCGATCGTCCAAGGCGGCTTCCCAGGCACGGGCAACTTGTCGGCCGATCCATTGTGGTTCCGGCCCCGCGGGCTCGACTTGCACTTGATGGCCGGCTCGCCGGCCATCGATGCCGGCGACCCTACTTCGACGTTTGACCCCGACGGCAGCCGAGCCGACATGGGAGCGCTGCCCTTCGATCCGAACTGGACCGGGAGCTTCTAAGTTCGAACGGCGGTACGGTGCCGCGACAAAAAACAACACCTCGAATGCGCGTTGACGCCCGCGCACCGGGGCGTCGAAAGTGTTGTTTCTTGTCGCGGCGCCGTACCCCGGCGCCGTGCCCTAGTACGCCGAGTCGAGCAGCACGCAGACCGCGTCGGGCGACGAGAAAACCTCGCCGTTGACGTCCATGAACTCCGGATACAAGCGCAAGATGCGGCCCTGGACGCCGGCCCCGAGTTCTCCGATGGGCACGTTCGCAACGAGATTGCCCGTAGAGGGAATGATCCCGATGGTGATCGGGTTCGCCAGTTGCTTGCTCGGTGAACCACTCGGTTGGAAGCGCTCCACGCGCACGCGAACCTCGTCTCCTGGCTGTCCGGTAAACGTCAAATTCATATTCTGCTGTTCGCGCACGACGGTCGAGGCGGTCAGATAGCGGGCCACCCCCGGCAGTAGGACGTCCAATGCACTGGGCCCAACGACAAGGCCCTGTCCAGCGGCGCCAGCTTGTCCGGCCGATCCTCCGCAAAACGAGGGAGCGCCACTTCCGGGCAGACCCGCTGTCATCGTGACACCGGGCTTGCGTCGCAAGGTCGAGAATCCTCCGACTACGACTCCGTGACCCGCGGCGCCGCCGTTTCCGCCGTTGTTGCAGGACAGCGAGCCATCGCCTGGCTTGCCACCCGCACCATTGCCGCCGACGGCAATCATGCTGATCCCAGTCAGGACACCGGAGTCGATCACCACGCCGTTGCCGCCTGCACCACCTGAGTGTCCGTGGTCGTCGTCGTTCGCGGGTCCGCCCTTGCCACCCGTGACGCTGGTGCCGATCAGGTGAACGCTGGATTCGTTCGAGTACAGTCCGTATCCGCCTGGAGTTCCATCGCCGGTCCCGGGCGCCGAATGCGTCCCGCCGAGCATCGTGCAGCGAAACAAGACAGCCGATGCACAATTCTCGATCACGATTCCGGCCGCGAATTGACCGCTACCGCCAAGGACCGTCTTCGTTCCCACGCTTCCGCAGTCTTGCAACCTCACGCCGCCTGCATTGCCGGACAACACGGCACCGGGCTGCGCGGGCGCTTGTTGCGCGTTGGATTTCAGGCCGCTGATCGCAACGAGTCCGCCTGCACCGACGTTGCGTACAACCATCTGCCCATCGAAGGCGAGCTGGCCGCCGCTGCTGATGGTGATGACAACCGACTTGCCGTCGACTGTGAACGCGGACTGGCCTCCCGTTTTGACGAGGATGATGTCTCCATCGCTCGCGGCTTGCAGGGCCTGGTTGATAGTGAAGTACGGCCCGCCGGATCCAACGACCAACACGTCGGTCGCGCTGGCCGACGTGTGGATTCCGAGCAGGGAGGTAAGGGTGAGTACGAGATTGCGCACTTGCATGGGATAGTCCTCGTGTAGATCATCTTGTAGAAAGGAGTGCTCAGCCACCTCCATCCTAGCGTGGTTTGAGAGGTTCGCTTGGCGCCAAGTCTTCCATCACCCGCGACTGCGATCCGGCTGCTTCCATTTCCCCAAGTCAGTTGCAACGCAAGGGCCGTTGGAGAGCCTACGCACCGGGATCACTACGGGTTGCGGGGCCAAATCGCTACCGGGCGCCCTCGAGGGGCCGGGGGGGCCGACTACTTTTCATGGTCTGTCCGTCTTCGAACAACCGGTAACGCTTCTAGCGGCGCACGCGTTGCAGGCGCGCTTTGGCGCGCAAGCCGTCCTGTTCGAAAGTGATGCCCAGCGCCAAGCGCTCGATCTGTGCGAGCAAGCTCTTCATGGTCGGTCCTTGGCGCGGCGCCGCGGGCAGGCCGTAGAGCGTGGACTCGAAGGACGACCACTTTTCGTTCCAGGCAAAGCCCGCTCCGCCGCCCTGTCCGGAGCCTAGCGTGCCCGCACCAAACGACTCGGCGTAGATTTGTTGCGCGTCTTGGCCCGGGAACGCGCGCTGCAGCTCGTTGAGAATGGGCAATGCGGCCCAGGTGCTCGCCAGGGCAGTCTCCAAGAAGCCGTCTTCGCCGAATCCGTACAAGAACAAAGGCAGCCGGGGCGAGAACTCCAGGCACGCACTGCCTGCGAACCAGGTGGACTGCGCCGATCCTTCGGCGCCTTTTTGGGCGTTCGCCGCCACGCGTTCCAGTGCCTGCTTGAGCAAGTCTTCGCGGAATGTCACCAGCCAGACCGAGGGCAGCGCTGCGTAGCAGATCTGCACTTCGTCCAGGTCGATGAATCCCCCACCGGCGCCTTTGACCGGCCGAATGCAAACATAAGGCTGGCCTTGGTGCTCGAGCGTGGTCCAGGTGAGCAATCCTGGCGCGGCGCTCGCGCTCGCTGTGCGCATGGCCGTGAGCAGCGTCGCCATGCGCAATGGGTCCTTGCTCGGCACGGCCACGACGATTGGCAGGCGATGAAAATTCTCTCCGATGAACTGCTCGTCGTTGCCCGCGGCTTCGGCCTCTGCATACTCGGTCCAGAACGCATCCTCATGGGCGTACAGCTCGACGCGCCCGTCGATCCAGCCGGTGGACACCGAGCCTGCCTGGCCGCCCATGCTCGAGAGCATCGAGCCGAATTCCTTCAGGTGCCGCCCTTCCGGGTCCAGCGTCATGGCGAAGTGTCCAATCGCGTTTTCGGGCTTGTAGGAAAGCCCTTGCAGCGTGGATTCGCCGCACCACTCGCGCAAATCACGGTACTCCGTGCCCGCGATCAGCGGCATGACGGTCAAATCGCCTTGAAATCCGTCTGGGCTCACGTCGAGGCGCAGCGCGATCGGATCGAAAAACTGTGCCCAGCGACTTTGGTAGCGCACGCGATAGCGTTCGTAGGCATCGCGTTCCGCCGTGGTGACTCGGTTCAAGTCGAGTTCGAGGATGGGACGCATGAAACGCGTGGAACCCCAGACCTTGGAGTGAATCGAGCGCCCATTCCCGACGAACTCGAAGTTGTCCAGACCGGTGTGGCCCAAGTTTTCGCGCGTGACTTCTTTGGCATTCGCCAGGCACGCCAGGCGGCGCGCTTCCAAGTCCGCAAGCCAAGCAGCCACCTGGGTGCGGCGCGCCATGCCGATGCGCCAACGCGGCGAGCACCAGCGGCGGATCGTGGCGTCGGTGAGTAGGACGAAGGCGCTCTCCCCGGTTCCCCGCGGGTAGCGATCGCGGAAGAACTTGTACTCGTCCGAACGCGCCAGCGAAGGCAGTTCTTTGTGGGCGGCGCGCACGACGCGTTCGAGTTGCGCCAGGGAGTTGGAAACCGTGATCATACCTTTGGACTGGGCCAAGTAGGCGCGCACGCTCGCGTCCGTCGAGACCACGGCTTGCCAGGCAACCGGCTCGGTCCCGTCAGCTAAGGAAAACGCTCCCTGAAAGGCTTGTGCTTGCACCCCCGTCGCCGCTTGCTCGATCTGTGCGAGTGCGCTTTGTTGCTGGGCGACGAGATAGTCGAACAGGATCTTGGGGGTGCTGCTTTGGAAGACCACCGCCAAGTCCGTTCCCGTGCGCAAAAAGGGATCGCTACCAGTGAGCGCCAGGCTCTGGATCGCGAGCGGTCCCAGCGTCTTGGTCACTGCGTTCAAGGGCAGGCACATTTGGCGCTCGTAGCGCCGGCGCACGGCCTGGTCCTCCGAACTCGGTTCGGCGATCTGGTACCACTGGTTTCCTTGGCGCTCGCATTCCTCGATCACCGACAAGAAAGCGTCGAAGGAGGGGAAGAAGATTGCGTGCTGATCCTCGGGAATCGATTCCGACAGTGGATCGAGTTCGGGGTGCTTGCCTTCCACGCTCGCTTTCCAGTCGTAGGAAGCGGTTTCGATGCCGGGCAAGGAAGCCAGCTCGATTTCGGCAACCCCGCCCGGCCCGGGCAGGATCATGCGATCGAGCTGCAAATTCTCGGACAGCGCGCGGCCGCCGGTGAACAGCTCGAACGTGTCGTCGACGTCCGTGCGCGTCCAGCGGTTGCCCATCAGGGTGCGCCCGTCGATGATCGCATTGGTCGCCTCCGGAGGGCCGAGTTCGCGCTTGGTGTCGTCGATGCGCATGCGCCACCAAGCGCTGCCGGGCGCGTTCAGGCGCAACAGACGCTCATCATGGGTCAGGCGCGCGCGCAGGAATTCTTCGCGCGTCGCCGTGCATTGATCGGGGCGAATTTCAAAGCCCAGGGCTTGAAACGCTGGGGCGCGCTCGAGGGCGAAGCCCGGTTCGCCGAAAAATACGGAATCGGCGCCTGATTCCTCCGGGGTGAAAAGCTTGCCGCGTGCTGCTCCGCCAGCAGGCAGGCGCACGGCGATGCGCGCGCTGTGCACGTCCACGGCGAACGATTCGTTGAACGTATCCGACGGCGGCACGAGGTAGACCTCACCCGCGCCTTCGAGCACCGCATAGGGTCCCAGGTAGGGCCGCGTCGAGCCACCGCGCCACTCGACAAGTTCCGCGTGCGCACCCAGGCTCCCGCCGTCGGTCCAGCTCAGGCTGCTGGCGGGGGCGACGAAGTACAGGGAACGGCCGGTGTCAGAGGCTGGAGCAGCGCCGGGCGCCGACTCACCACCGAACAACGAGAGGTATCCAATCGCCAGTAGCAATAGGTTCATCGATTTTCTGCTTCCTTGGGACTACGCCGAGGCCCGACAAAGCTTGCGCCCCAAAGCGCCCTTTGTCCCTACACTCTTGCGAATCGGACCGATAAGTGGGACTAAGAGTCCCACGCGTGCAGCTAGCGCGCCTTGCCCTGTGCGGCGACCGCGCTTTGGGCCGCGGCCAGTTCGGCTTCGCTGGCCAAGTAGCGCACCGAGTGCACATTCAGGCTCGCGTCCAGGTCGTACACGCGCGGCATGCCGGTGGGAATGTTGAGTTCCAAGATGTCGGCTTCCGAGACTTTTTCGAGGTGCTTGACCAGCGCGCGCAAGCTGTTGCCGTGGGCGGCCACGACGATGTTTTGGCCGGCGCGCAGGCGCGGCGCCAGGGAATCGTTCCACGCCGGCACCACGCGCGCGATCGTGTCCTTGAGCGACTCGGTGAGGGGCCGCTCGGATTCCTTGAGCCCCAAGTAGCGGCGATCCGCGGCCGGATTGGCCTGGTCGCCCTTGGCCATCGGAGGCGGCGGGATGTCGAAGCTGCGGCGCCAGATCTTGACCTTGTCCTCGCCGTGCAACTTGGCCGTCTCGGCCTTGTTGAGACCGGTCAGCGCGCCGTAGTGGCGCTCGTTCAATCGCCAGTCGCGCTGCACGGGGATCCACATGCAGTCCAGCTCCTCGAGAGCGATCCACAGGGTCTTGATCGCGCGCTTGAGCAGGGACGTGAAGGCATAGTCGAGCGCGATGCCCGCGCCACGAATGCGGCGACCGGCTTCCAAGGCCTCGGCTTGGCCTTTCTCCGAAAGCGGGACATCGACCCAGCCGGTGAAGCGGTTCTCCTTGTTCCAAATGCTTTCACCGTGACGCAGAAGGACGAGCTTGGGCATGGCGGAAGTGCGGTGGGCCTAGTTAGGGACAAAGCGGAGTGATTACGCGCGGCCAGAGATCTTGACGCCAGAGGCCTTGGTGCGCCAGAGCCCCCCGCCGGCGGCGTCTTCTTCGCGGCGCTCGTGAGCCGCGTTGCTAGCTTTGCGTGCGTTGGAACACGAGCACACCCAGGGCGAAGAACGCGGCGCCCATGGCCAGCAAGATGCCGCAGGGCAGCAGCATGTCGGAGAATGCATACTCGCGCCAAGCGGCGCCTTCCACGGACGAAATGGCCCAGCGAAACGGGCTGATGGCGCTGAGCTGAATCAACCACTTGGGCATGGCAATGAGCGGAATCATGCCCCCACCCAGCATGGCCATGGGCATCATCATGCCCATCGCCGAGCCCGACACGGCGGCCTCGGTCTTGCCCATCACAGCCATGGTCATCATCAAGCCGGTGAAACAGACGGCCGTGCAAGAAAGGGCCAAGCCCAAATAGGCCCAATTGCCCACGCGCACACCCAGCGCAAACACGCCGAAGGCGATCAGGATGCCCATCACGGCCAAGCAGGCGAGGAAACACCCCAGCGCCTTGCCGCCGAGCAGGTGCGTGTTGCCGATCGGCGCCATGCATAGCCTGGTCAAGGTGCCGGTCGTGCGCTCGCGCGCCAGCGTGATCGCACAGCCCATGGCCACGCTCATCAAGCTCCACACGATGGCCTGGGGAAAGGTGATGTCGAAGGCCGAGCGCGGTTTCTTGCCCGTTTCGCGCGTGACGTCGACCACCTTGATGGGGCTAGCTTCCGCGTCGCCCGTCGCACTCGACTCGCCGCCACCCAGGCGCGCTAGGTCGAATTGCTGCGTGAACAGGTCCAGAGCTCCCAAGAGCCCGGTCAACGCCAGCTTTTGTCCGGCGGGCAGGCTCGAACTCGAGGCGATTTCCTCGCGTGCCGCCGCCACGTCCTGCTGCAGCGCGTCCTTGTTCGTGAAGCGCTCGCGCAGCGAACCCATGATCGACTTCATGAGGATGCCTTGCAGCATGCCCGCCTCTGCGCTTCGGCCCGGATCGATGCCGATCTCGAGCGCGACTTCGCCGCCGCCGCCGCCCGAGAAAATGGCGTACGGGTTGTCGCCAAATCCCTTTGGAACGCGTAAATAGGCGGTTCGCTTGCCCTTCTGCACCAGTTGCCGCGCTTCCTCGAGACTTGGCGTCTCGATGGGCGCGTCGGGTGACTCGGGCGCGTCGCCTTGACGAACCAAGCGCACGGCCTTGTCCTTGGCCAAGTTCGCCGCCAGCGCGCGCGAAATGTCGGACTGGTCCTGGTCGACCACCGCGATCGTCAGCGCGCCCTTGCTATCCGAGCCGCCGCCGCCCATCACCGATCCGAAGAACAGCGCGAACATGAGCGGGAAAGCAAAAATCCAAAACAAGGCGAACTTGTCGCGCACGAGCAGCAACAAGTCCTTCTTGGCCAGGGCCCACAGGGCGTTCATTCGTCGCGCAGCCTTCGACCGGTGAGCTTGAGGAACACCCGCTCCAAGTCGGGGCGCACGACGTTCAGCGAGCGGATGTCGAGCTGGCTGCGACCGAGTTCCGCCACGACTTCAAAGGGCCGGTCCGTGTCCATCTTGAACGCGGTGCCTTCGAGCGTTCCCGGCAAGCTGGTGCCTGGCTTGGGGGCTTGGTTGAGCTCGGCATGCACCACGGACTTTCCGCCGTGGGCCGCAATGAGCTTGTCGACCGTATCGACGGCCAAAATCTTGCCGTGATCCATGATGGCCACGCGATCGCACAAGCGGCTGGCCTCTTCCATGTAGTGGGTCGTGTACAAGAGCGTCGTGCCTTGCTTGCGCAGGGCTTCGATGCTGTCGAAAATGTGGTTGCGCGATTGCGGATCGACGCCCACGGTAGGCTCGTCGCAGATCAAGACGCGCGGATCGTGGATGACGGCGCAAGCGAGGTTGAGCCGGCGCTTCATCCCACCCGAATAGGCGTGCACGCGGTCCTTGCGGCGATCGCTCAGGCCGGCGAACTCCAAGGCCCAGTGGATGCGCTCCTTCAAGCGCGAGCCGGACAGGCCATACAGCGAACCGAAGGTCGACAGATTTTCTTCGCCGGTCAGATCGTCGTAGATAGCCAGCCCCTGGGGGCTGATTCCGAGCTGCGCGCGCACGCTGGGTTTGGTCGGGTCCGAGGAACCGTCGATCTGGATTTCGCCGCTGCTCGCCTCGATGAGCCCGCCCAGCATGTGGATGATCGTCGATTTGCCTGCGCCATTGGGGCCCAAGAGGCCAAAGGCTTCGCCCGCGGCGATAGAGAAACTGACCCCATCGACGGCCGTTAGAGATCCGTAGCGTTTGGAAAGTCCGCGGACTTGGATCAAGCGGCGGCGAGAATAGCACCTCGGGCCGCGCAACCAAAACCGGCTCGGAGGGTTCAACCAAGATCACACCCATGCCGTACTTAGCTTTGCTTCTTCTCGCCCCTGCGCTCTGGTGTTCGCCCCAAGCTCCCGCCGCGTCTTATGATCCCCTGGCCGTCGCTGCCAAGGCGGATCAACCCGCGCGTGAACCCGTGGAGCTAGCTTTCGAAGATCCACTACGGACGCGCACGATTCACTTGCGTGCATACCTTCCGCCTCAAGACACGCCCAGCCCGGTTGTGCTCTTCAGCCACGGTCTAGGTGGAACGCGCACGAACAGCGCCTACTTGGGCCGACATTGGTCGGCGCGCGGTTACGTGGTGGTCTTCATGCAGCACGCCGGCAGCGACGAACTCGTATGGAAGGACGCTCCCGTCGCCACGCGCCTCGAGACTCTGAAAGCCGCGGCCAATCGCGAGAATCTGCTGCTGCGCGCGGGCGACGTGTCGGCCACGCTCGATCAATTGGCGCTGTGGAATGACGCACAGGATCACGCCTTGCACAAGCGACTTGACCTGGCGCGCGTGGGCATGTCGGGTCACTCCTTTGGCGCAGTCACGACCCAAACTGTCAGCGGTCAGAAGCCGGCGCTCGGCAAATCGCTCACCGAGCCGCGCATTCGCGCCGCCGTCGCCATGAGTCCCAGCGTGCCGCGCGGGGCCAGCGCCGAAACGTTGTTCGGCGCGGTGCACATCCCCTGGATGCTGCTAACCGGCACCAAGGATCGTTCGATCGTTGGTCGCGCCGACCCCGAGTCACGCCTGGACGTGTATCCGGCCCTGCCGCCGGGCGGCAAATACGAACTGGTGCTCGAAGGCGCAGAGCATTCGGCCTTCGGAGATCGCGCGCTGCCGGGCGACAGCGAGCCTCGCAATCCCAATCACCATCGCGCCATTCTGGCGCTCACTACGGCGTTCTGGGACGCCACCTTGCGCGGAGATTCGGCCGCGCGCGCTTGGCTCGACGGCGAGGGAGTGCGCTCCGTGCTCGAAGAAAAGGACCGCTGGCAGCACAAATAGAAAGAGCGCGCGACTCGCGCGCAGGGTCACGTCGCCAGCAGCTTGTCCGCGCCGGCCTGGACGACTTCGCGCAATTCCAAGGCGCGCGCGCGCAGGGCTTCGCCGCGCAACAAACGCGTGCGCACCCAGTCTTGATCCTCGATGCTGCCGGCATTGATGCGCACATTGAGCCACGCGGCTTCGGTGGCAGCCCACAGGCCCAGGGCGCCGCTAGCGCAATCGCTGGCTAGATTCTTGTTGATGGCCCCCACGCTCTCGGCCGCCAACGCCAAGGCTCGCGCGGCAACTTCCATGGTCTCCAGCGGCACATCCATGGCCAGGCGCGTGGCTTCTTGGACAGCGCGCGCCTTGCGGACCTTTTCTTCATCCGTTCCGGCGGGCAGCTTGAAGCCGGCGCGCACGCGTTCGAAGGCGTCGGTGTCGCGATCGACCAGCTCGATGGCACGCACGCGCAGCTCGTCCAGCGCCTGGATGCGGCGATTCATGTCCGCTTCGACAGCGGCGAATTTCGGCCCTGTGGAAAAGCGCAGTGCCATACTGGCAGTCGCGGCTCCCGTCGCGGCGTAGTAGGCGGCTAGGCTGCCACCTCCGGGGGTAGCGGTGCGCTCGGAAAGGCGCGCGGCGAACTGGACCAGGTCGAGATGGACGAGTTTGGAATCTACACTCATGGGCGCGTGGACTTAGCGGAGCCAAGGAAGCGACCTTCCACGTATACACAAACATGAAAAAGACGTTCACGACTGCGAGCGGAGTTTATCAGACGCGCGCGCTTCCACCGGAGCGATGCCCTTGGGCGCGGCGACTTGCGGCTGCCGTGTCGGCACTGGCACTAGCCGCGGCCTGTTCGACCGTGCCGATCACCGGTCGCTCGCAGTTCAACATGCTCAGTCCCCAGCAGGACATGGAGCTGGGCGCCCAGGCGTACACGGAAACTCTCTCCAAGCTGAAGATCAACGACAAGCGCCCGGAGTTCGCCATGGTGCAACGCGTGGCACAGCGTCTGGCCCAAGTCGCACAGGCGCCGGCCGACTTTCAGTGGGAAGTGCACTTGATCGATGACGACAAGACCGTCAACGCCTGGTGCATGCCGGGTGGCAAGATGGCCGTGTACACGGGCATCTTGCCGGTGACCAAGGACGAGACCGGACTAGCCGTGGTCATGGGGCACGAAATCGCCCATGCGATCGCCCGCCACGGCACCGAGCGCGTCAGCACCGAAGGCCTAGGCGAAGTCGCGCTGGGCGTGCTTGCCAACCGCACGGGTACCGATCCGGCCCTGTGGTCGCAAATCAAGGCCATTGGCTTCAGCTTGCCCTGGGGTCGCAAGCAAGAACTCGAAGCGGACCACATCGGACTGATCTTGATGGCACAAGCCGGCTACGACCCGCGCGAGGCGATCGGCTTTTGGCAACGCATGGCGGCGGCGTCAGGCGGCTCTCCGCCGGAATTCCTCTCCACGCACCCTTCCGACGAGACGCGCATCGAGCGCTTGGAGAAGTTGATGCCCAAGGCGCTCAAGGCATATCAGAAGCGTCAGTCGAGCACCCCTTAGGCCCCCCTAGGGCCACCCTTGGAGCCCCAGGGGAGGCTCCGCCGGCCATTTTCAGGTCCAGCATCGATTACGTAAACCATTACAAGAAATTGGTTTACGACAATGTTTCAGGCTTTGATTGAGGCCTGGGGTTGTGGTTGCCTAGCCTACTGGAGCTCAGACCTGGGCTCGGGGGGCCGGCAACCCCCAGATTCACGGACTAGCGAGGAGGCGCAAGGCGCCTCACGAAGCAGGCAAGCCATAGAATCATTGAAAGTCGCGTTCATTACCCCTGAGCTTGATCCGTTGGTGCGGCGAACTCAGGTTGCCGAATTCGCAAGCGCCTTGCCGAAGGCTCTGTGCGAGGCGGGTGCGGACGCGCGCGTCTTCATGCCCTGCCACGGCATGATCGATATCGAGCGCCTAGAGGGCCTTGAAGAGCTGGGCACGGTCTGGGTCAAAGACATCGACAGCGAGACCAAGTTCCGGATCCTGGGTTGGAAGTCTGGGTCCGTGCAGGTCTACCTGATGGACAGCGACCGGCACTTTGCGACCAAGGGCCCCTACGGAAGCGACCAGGGCCCCTACCAGGACAATTGGCGCAGGTACGCAGCTTTCTCGCGCGCGGTGCTCGAAGCCCTGGACGTGCTGCAGTTCGCACCCGACGTGCTCCACTGCATCGATTGGACGGCGGGACTGGTTCCACTGCTGCAACAACTGGAATACGTCCAAAAGAAGCCCAACCACCCGGCGGCCAAGGCCGGCAGCTTTTTTCAGATTCTGAACTTGGCCAGCCAGGGTTCATTCGAGCGCGAGATCCTCGGTCAAATGGGAATCCCGCTGCGAAACTTCCACGCGGTCGGCGGCCTGGACTTGGGAGGCAAGGTCAGCTTCCTCAAGGCGGGCTGCGAATTCGCCACGCTGCTTGGTACCAATTCTCCCGGACATGCCCTGCGCATCCAAGAGCAGGATCGCGGCTACGGCATGGAGGAAGTCTTCCGCCGCCGCTCGAAGGAACTGGTCGGGATCGTTCAAGGCGTCGACTACCAGGCCTGGGATCCTTCGAACGATTCCGCGATCGCACAAGGCTATTCCAGCGAGGACAAAGACTTCGCCGGCAAGAAGAAGTGCAAGCTGGCGCTGCAGACGATGATGGCCCTGGACAAAGGGCCGCGCACTCCGATTGCGGCGATGATTGGGCGCTTCGACAACGACAGCGGCTTCGATCTGGTGGCCGAAAGCCTGACCTCGATCATGGAGCGCAACGTCGAGGTGGTATTGATGGGCACGGGCCGACCGGACCTCTTCGAGCGACTGCGAACGATGGAGACTACGTTCCTGGGACGCTGCCGGGTCATCAACGGCTACCAAATGGCGATCGCACACGTGGTGCTGGCAGGCAGCGATTTCTTGCTCATGCCCTCGCACTACCACCCGGGCAACGCACTGTGCGCCATTGCCCTGCGCTACGGCGTCGTGCCCATCGTGTATGCGGGCAGCGGTCTGGACGACTACGTCAAGGACGTCGTCAAAGATCCGCAAGAAGGCACGGGAGTCCACTTTCAGGTGTTCACGGCCGACGGTTTGATTGCCGGCGTCGACTCGGCGCGCAAGGTCTACAAGAACCCGACCACGTGGAAACAACTCGTGGGACGCTGCATGCGCCAGGATTTCTCTTGGAAAGCGACGGCCGAGGAATACACCAAGGCCTACCGACGCGTAACGCGGCGTGCGCGTCCCAAACAGGCCGCCTCCTAGGGTACGAAACCAGCCCGCGCGCATCGTGCCTACTCAGGTCTCCCAAGTTGATCGCCTGGTCGGAATCGACCTGGGGGGCACGTCGATCAAAGCGGGGGCGATTGCGCGCAACGGCCAGGTCCTGGAGGAAACGGGCGCGGATCCTGGCTTTTCGCGCGGCAGTGCGGCCGTGCTCGATACCTTGGCTGGCGTCGGCATCGCGCTGGGTGCGCGCGGCAAAGGTCTGGGCATCGGCGTCCCGGGACTGTTGCAACGCGAGCGCGGCTTCGTGATCGACAGCCCGAACTTGCCCGGGTTCCGCAATCTGCCCATCAAGCAGGAGTTGGCGCGGCGCCTGGACGTGGATCCGAGCCGCATTCACGTCGAGAACGATGCCAACGCAGCAGCGCTGGGCGAACAATGGCTGGGCGGCGGCCGCGGCGAGACCGACTGCTTGCTCGTCACCTTGGGCACGGGCATCGGTGGCGGTTTGATCCTCGCGAGCCAGTTGTACGCGGGCGCGGACCTGGCCGGTGAAGTCGGCCACGTGGTCATTCACGAAGGCGGCGTTCCCTGCGGCTGCGGTTCCAAGGGCTGCGTCGAACAGTACGCGTCCGCCACGGCGGCCAGACGTCGCGCGCTGGCCTTGGGCTTGCCGCGCAGCGCTCCGGGCGATCTGAAATTGTTGTGCGACGCGGCGCGAGCTGCCGAAGGTCCAGAGCGCAGCTTGTTGCACGAGATCGGCACGGACTTGGGCCGCGGCCTGGGACCGGCCGTGTGTTTGCTCGACCTGCGCTGCTTCGTGTTCGGTGGCGGGTTCTCGGCTGCCCTGGACACGCTCGAAGCGGGAGTGCGCGCGGGGATCGACGAGCGCAGTTACGGCAAGCGCGGCAGTCTGATTCGCCTCCTGGGGGCTAAACTGGGCCCAGCAGCAGGATGGATCGGAGCCGCACGCTTGAATCTTTGAAGCACCGCCTTGGCGCCATCGTCGGCGCCAAGGGATGCTTGGACCAAGCAGGCGCGCTCCTAGCCTACGAGTGCGACGGTCTAGCGCTGCTGCGCCAGCGCCCCCAGCTCGTGCTCTTGCCGCGCGACACGAACGAGACCGTGGAGTGCATGCGCCTGCTCCACCAGGCCGGCCTGCCGGTTGTCGCACGCGGCGCCGGCACGGGCCTGTCCGGAGGAGCAACACCGGTCGCAGGCGGCGTGCTGATCGCCATGACGCGCAGCTCCAAGATCCTCGAGCTGGATCCGATCGACCGCATCGCGCGCGTGCAAGCCGGCGTGATCAACATCGACCTGTCCCTGGCGGCTGCGCGCCACGGCCTGTATTACGCTCCCGATCCTTCGAGCCAACAGGCGTGTACTTTGGGCGGAAACGTGGCCGAGAACAGCGGCGGTCCGCACTGCCTCATGCACGGCAGTACCGCGCAACATGTGCTCGGACTGACGATCGTGATGCACGATGGCACGCTGCTGGATCTTTCGCGCCCGCGCCTGGATCCGGAACAACTGGACTTGGTGGGTTGCTTCGTGGGCAGCGAAGGCACGTTCGGTCTGGCTACGGAATTGACCCTCAAGCTCACGCGCAAGCCTGCTGCCGTGTGCACCATCCTGGCCATCTACCGCGATCTCGACGGAGCCTGCGACAGTGTCTCGGACATCATCGCCGCGCGCCTGGAGCCCGCAGCCTTGGAAATCCTGGACCGCTTGACCATCGAAGCCGTGGAAAAGAGCGTCTTTTCCGCAGGCTACCCAAAGGATGCCGAAGCCGTATTGCTCGTCGAAGTCGAAGGCAGCGCGGCGGAAGTGGCCAGCAGCGTAGCGCGCATCGAGCCCATCCTACGCGAGCGCGGGGCCTTCGAACTGCGGACCGCCGAAGACGATTCCAAGCGCAAGCAGCTGTGGGCGGGCCGCAAGGGCGCTTTTGGAGCCATGGGTCGCATCGCGCCCGACTTGTACGTTGCCGATGTGGTCGTGCCGCGCACGAAGTTGCGCGATCTGGTGCGGCGCGTCACGGAAATCGCGCGCGAAAAACGGCTCAAGCTGGCCAACGTTTTCCAGAAGTTCAGCCTTCCCACCGTGACTATGAATGCGCTCATATGCCTTAGAGGTAAAACTTTTAATTGCTTTTTCTTTACGTTGTCCGTCTGCTAAGTACAGCT
>JAKFYL010000400.1:0-10632 GCA_021730845.1 Planctomycetota bacterium
CTGAGAAGCGCTCGAACGAATTCTGCCAAGCCATCGTCGAAGCCGGTTCCCCCTTTTGGTGGAACGGCACCTACGAGATCGAGACCATCGCGCGCTACAAAGACTCGTCGCTCGACCTGATGGCGGCTTCGAAACTGCACATGGCCGCTTTGGGCGCCGAAGCCGGCAGCCAGCAACAGCAGGACCTGATCAAGAAAGCGATCCAGATCCCCGACATCGAGATGGCGCTGCGCAAGCTGTTCGAGCGCAAGATCCAAACCGGCACTTCGTGGATCATCGGCTACCCGGGCGAGACCCGCGAATCGATGCTGGCCACGATCGCGCGCGCAGCCGAGATGAAACACAAGTTCCCGCGCTCGGCCTCGGACATCTTCCCCTTCCGCCCGATTCCCGGCACCGAGGACTTCGATGCCGCGGTCAAGATCGGCTACAAGCCGCCGCAGACCCTGGAAGAGTGGGGTTCTTGCCTGGAGTACAAACTCGAGGTCGACGACATCCGCTTGCCGATGGATGTGTTCCAGATGTGGCGCCGCTACGGCGTTACCTCGACCTTCTACGACGGCCTGGTACACGAGGGCTCGGGCACGGTGCGCGGCTTGATGCGCAAGATCTCGGGCTGGCGCCTGAAGAACATGAACTACCGCTTTCCGCTCGAACAGAAACTGTTCCACATGTACGTGAAAGCCACCAACCAGACGCAGCAAGAAAAAATCAAGAAGGACATGACTTCGGGCGTCACACCCCATGCCCCCGCGTGATTCGACAGACGACGCCATGATCCAAAAGAAACACAAAATCGTCCTGTTTTTGCCGCACCGCGCCGACCCCACGCGGGGTGAAGTGTTTTCGGCCGACTTGCTGCCGCTGGAGCTGCTGCAGATCGCCACTGGGCCCGCGGCCGCCGGCTACGAGATCGTGATGATCGACGCCATGGTCGAGCCCAAGTACATCGAGAAAGTACTCGAGGCTTGCGAAGGCGCGCTGCTGTTCGCCAGTTCGTGCATCCTGGGCTTCCAGGTCTACGACGGCTACGTGGTGGCCTCGGCCGTGCGCGAGCGTTTCCCCAAGCTGCCGATCATTTGGGGAGGCTGGTTCCCCAGTGTGATCCCCGAGATGTACCTGCACGCGGGAATCGCGGACGCCGTGGGTCTGGGCCAAGGCGAGCTCACGTTCATGGACGTGTGCGAGGCGGTCGCTTGCGGTGCGGATCTGGAAACCGTTCCCGGTCTGGCCGTGCTGCGCGACGGCGCGGTGCGCTACACCGCCCACCGCGAAGTGGTGGGCTTCGACAAGATCAAGCCCGTGCCTTGGCACCTGCTGGAGTACGAGAAGTACGCCGAGCTGCAGACCAAGCCCACCAAGCTCAAGGTGCGCCACCGCTTCCCTTTGCCGGGTCGCTGGACGCCCTCCAATCCGCCGCGCGGCTTCAGCCATTTCTCGAGCTATGGCTGCCCGGAACCGTGCACGTTCTGCTGCTCACCGGCGCTGACCGGACGGCGCTGGAAGGCCATCCCGGGCGACGTGCTGGCCGAAGAAGTCGCCGAACTGCAAAAGCGCTTCCGCTTCGACGTGTTGCGCTTCCAGGACGCCAACTGGGGCGTAGCGGAAAAACGCACCAAGCAGTTCTGCGAGAAGCTCGAAGCCATGAACCTGGACTTGTACTGGAACGGCACGATCGAGATCGAAACGATCTGCCGCTACAAGCCCGAGACCCTGGACTTGTTGCAGAAGTCCAAGTGCCACCTGCTGTGGCTCGGCGCGGAAGCCGGGACCAAGGACATGCAGGAGCGCATCAAGAAGTTCATCGAAATCGACAACATTCCCAAGGCCATCGGGGAGCTCGCGCGGCGCAACATCGTGCCCGGCACGTTCTGGATCATCGGCTACCCCGGCGAAACGCGCGAGTCCATGGCCGCTACCCTGCGCGTCGCGGCCGCGATCAAGCATCGCTATCCCATCGCCGGCTCGGAGGTCTATCCCTTCCGGCCGATTCCCGGCACGGAAGACTTCCAAGCCGCGATCAAGCTGGGCTACGTACCCCCCAAGGACTTCCACGATTGGGGCAAGTGCTTCGAGTACAAGTACAACTCGCACAACACGCCGCTGCCCGAAGACATTCGCAACACATGGTCGCGCTACAACAACACGGCGGCCATCTACGATCGCCACGTGACCGAGGGACCGCGGTGGATGCGCGATCTGCTGTCGAAGATCGCCGGCTGGCGACTCAAGCGCGGCAGCTACGAATTCCCCGTCGAGCAGAAGCTGTTCGACGTGTACGTGCGCGCCACTGGCCAAACCCAGCCGGGAGCCAAGGACTACCAACCGGCCATCGACGCCTAGTCCTTGCAGGCGGCGCGCAGGGCGCCGCTCACGGCAAGGATTCGAATTTGAGGCCCAGCCAATAGGCGCCGGCGGGCGGGACTGTGCCCAAGGCTTGCGTCTCCAGCACGACTCGGCCCGGTTGGTCCAGGACGATTTCTAGATCCAGTTCCTGCAAGCGCGCGTCTTCGCCTCGCACAGCCGGCGCGAGGAAGCGCTCGAACACCAGTTCCGGTGCTGCGTCGCCCTGAACGCTAAGGACGCGAAAACCGGCCTTGGCGCCCGCAGCTGCCGGCCCGGCCAGACTGACGGGCAACAGCCCAAAGCCGCCCGTGAGCCGCACGCGTCCCGCACTTCGCTTCCAGACCATGCGGCCCGGCGGCGTGACGCACACCGGTTGCAAAGGCCCATAATGCAGCAACTTGGCGGGTGCCAGGCCGGCCACTTGATCGGGCGGCGGATCGAAGCGCGCCGCGAGTTCATGGGGCGTGAACTGCTTGGAGCGCGGCCGAAAATCCTCGGCCGCAAACAGTCGCATCTGAGCCTGATCGGGCCAACCGGCGGCCGGCCACCACTCGAGCCATAGACTGTGGCGCGGCGCGCCGCCGCTCCACCACCGGACCCATTCCTCGTCGCGCGTGAGCAATGGATCGATGACCAAGCCCTGCGCGAGCGCCTGTGGATCGACGCGCAGGCGCTGGATGTCTCCGTTTTCCTTGCCCAGCGCCAACTCGGGCAAGGGCAAAGCAAAGAGCGCGCGCTGCAGGCGCCCTGCAAGGGTCGGCTGCACGTCCAAGCGCAGCAGCAACTGCTCGCCTTCGAGCTGCGGCAGGGCTACGTTTTGGCCTGCTTCGATCCGCGTTTCGAGCACAAGCCGTGCGGCACCCGGCGCGTTTGCACCCGCACCGACGCGTTCGAGCAGAACCAAGTTCGCATCTTGGTAGTGGACTTCAAAGGTGCGCGCGAGCTGGCGCACCCAGTCGCCATCGGCGCCCAGCACTTGCACGGGAAACCGATTCTCCGCCGGCACGATCACCCAACGCGGCGCGCGCTCGCCCTGCAGCGACGCGAGATTCGCGTGTTGGAGATCGGGACGCAGCGCGCGCTGGGCCTGGAACACGGGACGCGGCCGCCACTCGAGCCCCTGCAAGGCCGGCCACATCGCGTTCCCATCGACTACGTCGACAGGATCGTTGCCGACGATGCTTTGCAGCGTAGGCAGCGCGTGCTGGGCGCTCTGCGCCTGGAACGCATCGGATTGCGAACGGAGGTACTTAGGCAGTGAGACCAGGCGGGTCAAGCCGTTTTTGAGGCTCGCAGCCAGCGCCCTTGGCGCCGACGGACCCTTGTCCCCGCCGCCGGGAATCCCCGCGCACAAGAACCATGCCGCGAGCAGCATGGTCGTGACGACGCCCAGCGCACGCACGACCACATGCCTTGGCCAATCCTGCGCCGCGGCTAGCGCCAGCAAACAAGCCAAGGGGAAATAGCCGCCGGGACTGTAGTCCTGAGAGAACAGACCGCGGGCTTGGTGCCGTAAGAGCACCAAGCCCAGTGCGCCGAGCGGAAGCACCACGCCTGGCCGCCCTCGGTTCTCCGCGCCGCGCCAACACACGAACGCGGCCATCGCAAACAGCACAGCGAGCCACAAACGCTCCGAAGGCAGGGCAACGGCCTCGTACGCGCGGCTCGCGGCCGCGAATTCCCAGCCGTTCCGCAGCCACGCCAACAAGCCGGCCGGCGACGATCCGACCGCCAACGCAACGGCGAGCCACAATCCGACGGTTGCCAAGGACCAAATCAGTGCTCCGCGGTCGCGCCGGATGTACAGACTCGCCAGCACACAAGCGGCGCTGCACACGACGAGCCCCACATCGACCAGTGCGCACATGGCACACAGTGCGGCGCCCAAAATCCAGTCACCGCGCGTGGGCTCGCGCCGCGTGGCAGTCCACGCCCACAACCACAGCGCTGCAACCAGGCGCTGGGATTCGTCGCGTAGCAGCACGACCCACAAAAAGATGAGTGCGACGCGCGCCCAGCGCAGGTCGGTGGCGCGAACGGCCCGGGCCGCGATCGCGGCGCAGAGCAATCCAGCCAAAAAAACTCGGGCCAGGATCAACCCAAGCGGGTGCTTTGGGTCGAGCGCACCCTGGAAGACGAACGCCAGTGGGCCCGAGCTGGAAATCCAGTCCACCCCTGGATCCAGGCCATGGGCCCGGAAGTGCGTCAGCGCCCAGCGCAGCGAACTCGTTTCGTCGAGGCCCAAGGCCGCGCGCGGCCACTCCAGGTGCGCGAGCCAAAACAGAAGCGCCAGCAGCCATGCGTGACCACTGCGCGCGCCCGGGCTGGAGTCTACGAGGGACACATTTGCTGGAGCACCGGTCGCTTCTCTCGCAGCAGGGATCAAGATCCAATGGTTCTAGCAGAATTTTCCCCAGGTCCCGTGGCCAATGGGCCCGCCGGGAGCGTTGCATGCGAGCCACCTAGTGCCGGATTTGCTAGTATTTCGGGCTTCCATCGGCCGGTCGACCGGCCGGCAAGGCCCCACTCCCACACGTTCCCTTGACCAAAATCGTCATCATCGGCGGCTGCGGCCACGTTGGCTTGCCGCTTGGACTCGCTTTCGCCAAAGCCGGCCACCAGGTCGTAGGTTTGGACATCGACGCCAAGAAGGTCGAGCAGACCAACCAAGGCAAGATGCCCTTCGACGACAGGGGCGCGGACGCGCTGCTGAAGGAAGTCCTGGCGAAGGGCACTTTCCGCTGCTCCCTGGACGCCTCGGTGGTGGCCCAGTCCGAGGTCGTGGTCACGATCATCGGCACGCCGCTGGACGAGCACCTCAATCCGCGCTTCGAGGTGTACAAGCACCTCCTGGATCACCACCGCCACCACATGCGTGCGGGTCAACTGCTGATCCTGCGCAGCACGGTGTATCCGGGCACGACCCAGCGCGTGTGGCAAGGGCTCGAGCAAGAGCAGGCGGGAATCGACGTGGCGTTCTGCCCCGAGCGCGTGGCGGAAGGCGTGGCATTGGAGGAAATCGGAACCCTGCCTCAGATCGTCGCCGGCACCACGCCGCGGGCCCAGCAACGCGCCGAAGACTTGTTCCGCTGCCTGACCAAGAGCGTCATCGCCTTACGTCCTTTGGAAGCCGAACTCGCCAAGCTGTTCACGAATTCCTGGCGCTACATCCAGTTCGCCACGACGAACCAGTTCTACATGATGGCCAACGACTTCGGGGCCGACTTCTACGCCATCCACCGCGCGATGACCGAAGACTACCCGCGCGCCAAGGGCTTCCCGCGCCCTGGCTTTGCCGCTGGGCCGTGCCTATTCAAGGACACGATGCAGCTGTCGACCTTCGACAACAACGCGTTCTTCCTGGGACACGCGGCCATGCTGGTCAACGAGGGTCTGCCCAACTACGTCGTGCGCCGCGCCTCGCAGCGCTGGGACATGCGCGACATGACGGTGGGCATCCTGGGCATGTCCTTCAAGGCCGACTCGGATGATCCGCGCGACTCCCTATCGTTCAAACTGCGCAAGATCCTGTTGGCGGAAGCGCGCGAAGTCTTGTGCGCGGATCCGTTCCTGACCGATCCGCGGCTGGTCTCCCAATCGGAGGTCCTGAGCCGCGCTCAACTCTTGTTCATCGGTGCGCCGCATTCGGCGTACCGTATTCTCGATACCGGAGATGTTCCGGTGGTCGATATTTGGAAGGCAACGAAAAAAGGCATTTCCGTTCTGTGAAAGTACTCGTCACCGGAGCCAATGGCTTCATCGCCGGTTATCTGATCGAAGACCTGCTAGCCCAAGGCTACACGGTCGTAGGCCTAGACAACTTCAGCAAGTACGGGCGCGTCGGCAAATCGTTCGACAAGAACCCGAACTACAAGCTCGTCCAAGGCGATGCCAAGGACGTGCCGCTGCTGAAAAAGTTGCTGGCCGACTGCGACCACTTCATCGCCGGCGCGGCCATGATCGGCGGCATCTCGTACTTCCACCAGTTCGCCTACGACCTGATCGCCGAGAACGAGCGCATCACGGCCGGTTCCTGCGACGCCGCGATTTGGGCCTTCAAGGAAGCGCGCCTGAAGAAGATCACCATGGTCTCCTCGTCCATGGTGTACGAATCGGCGACCGTGTTCCCCACGCCGGAAGGCGAGCAATTGCGCTGCCCCCCGCCGCAATCGACCTACGGGTTCCAGAAGCTCGCCACCGAGTTCTTCGTGCGCGGAGCTTGGGAGCAGTACCAACTGCCCTACTCGATCGCGCGCCCGTTCAACTGCGTGGGCATCGGCGAGAAACGGGCCCTGACCGACGTCGAGATCTCTTCCGGCAACGTCAAGCTGGCGCTCAGCCACGTGGTTCCGGACCTGGTGCAGAAAATCGTCAAGGGCCAAGACCCGCTGCACATCCTGGGATCCGGTAGCCAGGTCCGTCACTACACCTACGGCGGCGACGTCGGCCGCGGCATCCGCGTGGTCATGGAACACCCGGCGGCCAAGAACGAGGACTTCAACATCTCGACGGCCGAGTCGACCACGGTCATGCAGCTCGCCGAGGCCATCTGGCGCAAGCTCAACGGCTCCAAACCGTTCCGCACGGTTTCGGACAAGCCCTTCGAGTACGACGTGCAGATGCGCGTCCCGGACGTGCGCAAGTCCAAGAAGGTACTGGGCTACGAAGCCACGACCACGCTGGACAAGACGCTCGACGAAGTCATCCCCTGGATCGTCGAACAGGTCAAGATCGGCGGGATCTAGGGCGCGGGCTCTCCCGTCGGCTCGATGATTGCTGGGCTCGGCCTGCAGCCCGTTCTTGGGGCGGGCCGTGGGCCCTTGCTCCGATTGCGGCCTTTCTGGTCGCTGGATAAAAGGAAACTGGCCGGACGGTGACTTCCACCTGTACTAACACTCGTCTCTGACGCGGTGAGGCGTTTCCGCCGAGACGAATGCGGTAGAAGTTCTCCGTTGCCGGCCGCCTACTTAGTTCCCACGGCCCTGGAAATCGGTTCTAGAAAATCGATTTCCAGTCCGGGAATGCACGGCGGTGGTGAAAAGCCCCTGGAAGGGTCGTCCGGCGAGGGTCCTAGGGCAGTCGCCGCTCCCCTTCGCACCGGAAATCCGGCCCGGCCCGCGCCCGATCAGGAATGGCGTTGCGGATCCCATCTCTTCTCGCAGCGTTGCAATGCCGGCCCGACAGCGTACCTTGCCCTCTGCGGGGCGCTTCCATGGTCCCCGGCTACGTGCCTAGGTGTCCTTGTCGTAAGGTTCATTCTTGCGACTGGGGGGCCGGCAGCTCCCAAGGCGCCTGGATCCGGCAGAGGCCGCGCCAGGGGAGCGGGGGCAGCGATTCGAGCTCGCGCGCGAACATCCGTTGATAGGGCAGCCGAAACTTGGATGAGCTGGACCTCGTGCAGGGGCTCAAGGAGCGACGTGAAGACGCCGTAGCCATCTACGTCGAACGCTACCGCGCCCTCTTCACTCACTGCATCGGCAGTCTCGAGCCGGATGTGACCGCCCGCGAGGACCTGTTCCAAGAGCTGGTGTGGTACGCCCTCGACCGGCTGGAGAAGGACCGCTTCGACCCGCAGCGCGGGTCGTTTGGAACTTGGCTGTATCGAGTGGCCTGGTGTCGCTGCGTCGACTTGAAACGCCAGCAAATGGGGCGGCGCAAATTGGTGCTGCGCACGACCCGCGAGCCGCTGCCCGATCACGCGGACCCACACCCCGAGCCCGACGAGCTCATTTCCACGTCTGAACTGGGGCACCTGATCCAGAGCGCCATGGCCCAACTCGAATCCGAGGATCAAGCCCTGTTAGAATTGCGTGTGGTTGACGAGCTACCTCTGGCCCAGATTGCCGAGCAACGCGGGATTACCCTCGAACAAACCAAGTACCGGCTCAAGCGCGCGACCACGGAGTTGCGCGCGGCGCTGCTCAAACTGGTCCCCAGGCAAGAGGTGGCAGAATGACCCGCAATAGGCCCTATTTCAGCACGAGGATCCTGTTCTCGGATTTTCGGACCCGTACTGGACCCGAACCTCGGAGTCAGGGGCAGAAATGACCGGCGCTCCTGCTTTCTTGCCCGGCGCCGGACCTGGGCGCTGCACGCGGCCGGACTTCGCCAGTCGGCTGACGACGTTTGACGAACTCGACCCAGAGACGCGTGCGGAACTGGATCGACACGCGCTTGCCTGCCCGGTCTGCGGCCCGGCTCTGCGCCTATTCAAGCGAACCGATCAGTGGATCGAAGGACATGGCCCAGCGCCGTCCACCTGCCCCAGTGCGGAGGAACTGTTCGACTACGCCCGCGCGCCCGGCAGCCATCCGATGGTCGAGACTCTGCGCCGCGTTGTCGAAACGCACCTGACGTCGTGTGGTTCTTGCCGCCAGGAAATTGCGACCTTGGAGCGCAATCCGCCCCTGCCGCTGGACCTGTCGGCGCTGCCCGTGGAGCTGGCGCAAGATCCACAGCCCAGGCCCAAGCGCGCGTTTTCGCGCGTGGCCGTGGGGTGGTCGTTGGCCGCGGCGGCGGCAGTGATGCTGGGCTGGCTGTGGCTCCAACGCGGGCCCAGCCAGGCGGGAAATGCGCCCATGGCGAGTTCGGACAAGCCCCAACCGCAGCCCGCCAGCCAGTCCACCGCGAACCAGATCCCCGCGCCGCCTGGCGGCGAGCTGGTGGCGACGGCTGTTCCAGCCACGATCCAGTTCCCTAAGTCGGAGTTACTCCGCTCCCAAGGCGCCAGTGGAGCGCTGTACCCGCGCGGACAAGTACTTCGCAGCAGCAAAGGCGAGCTGCACTTTGGATTGGCCTTCGAAGTGACGAGCGTGGAGCGCGTGACGCAATATCGTTTCGATCTCACGCGCCACTCGGGATCCGTATTCGGCAATCCCATCCAAAAGTGGCGCATCGATTCCCAGCACCCCATCGCGCACTGGGATGCCGCCGTGCAGGGTGCGCTCGAACCCGGACATTACACCTGGACCGCGTGGGCCACCGTGGACGGATTGGACCTAGAAATCGGACGCCGCGATTTCGAAATTGTCCAGGATCCCGAGCTCGAGCAACAACTGCTTCAGGCACAGCGCCCAGGCGGCAACGCCGGCGCGCAGGCCGTGCTCATGTTGTTGCACCAGCGCGGATTCTGGAGCGATGCGCGCGTCTTCGCGCGCACGCTGCCCGACAGCCCCGAAAAGACTCAATACTTGCTCGACTGGGCCCAGCGCTAGCCGACTTACCACTGGCCTGGGCGCCTTTCTGGCGCGCCTGTCACGTTGCAAGCCCGTGCCCCTTGGTGGCGCATTTGGCCGCATCATTTGGCGCCTACTCAATCCGATCCGTACCTTGTCCGCATGCTGTCCGCCCTGGGAGCCTGTTTGCTCGTGCTGCTCGGGCAAACCGATTGCACGCAGGCCTTGGGCAGCCTGCGCGCGGGACTGGCGGAGTATCGCCGGGACCCTGGTGGTGCGCTCGCTTTGGACGCGACCGCCTTGGCGCAGCTGGCCGCGCAGCTATGCAGCGATTGCAAGCGCTGCGATGCCAAGGAAGTGGTGCGCTACTACACCTCGCTAACGCCCGAAGATCTGCGGCTGGGGCTCCTGGACGAAGAACGCTTCGTCGAACTGCGCGATGACATCGTCGCGGCGGGGCGCGAGGGCCTGGCCGGCAGCGAGTGGATTTTCGAGCGCGAACGCATCCTACTCGGGCTCAACGAACTGAGCGCGCGCTGCCAGTTGCGCGCCGACTACATACCCGCGGCCCAGGCCGCCAGCTTGGTCGCGCGCCTGCGCATGCAGCAATTGGAAAGCGGCTGGACGCAGTCCCAGGCGGAACATTCCGCGTTGGCCGAGGAAGTCGCGCGCTCGCTGGCCTTGGCGCAGCAACTGTTCCAGCGCGCCGGTTTGCTCACGCCCCGCTTGGAGCCCTGGTGGGTGGAAGCGCGGCTGCTTGCTTGGCGCGGCGATTTCCCCAAGGCCGAACAAGCCTTTCGCGAGTGCTTGAGCCAGGCGGAACACGTGGGCAACGAAGATTTTCGCGAGCACGCGCTGCGCGGCTTGGCGCAACTAGCCCGCGAGCAAGGCGACCTACGCGCCCAAGAACGGGCACTGGCGAACATCGCACAATTTCGCTCGCCGCAGCAGAGCTGGGCCCTGGCCTGCGACTGGGCGGCCCAATTGCTGGCGCGCGACCGCGCCAGCCAAGCGGTCGAGTTCTTGGAACGCTGCCCGCCGCCCGCGGAAGGCAACGCCAGCGACCGCGCGGAGTGGAATCTGCTCATGGGCGGCGCGTGGTTGCGCCTGG
>JAKFYL010000400.1:10642-22314 GCA_021730845.1 Planctomycetota bacterium
AAGCGGGCGATCACTTGCGTGCCTTGGAACAACTGGGCGGAGGAGAGGCCGCGGCTCTGGCTTTGGCTCAATTGGCTCTGGCCGAGGGGCGCGACGCTCAAGTTCCGGTATTGCTCGCGCAGCCGGTGGCTTGGACGGAGTTTTCTTCGCGCGGCCAAGCTCAAGCGCGCACGCTGCTTGGCAAACTGGCCCTGCGGCGCGGGGAATTGGACACCGCCGTGCGCGAATTGGGCGCGGCGCTGGCGCTAGGCAATGACCAAGAACAGCGCATGACCCTGCAAGCTTCGGCTCGGCTGGGACCCGACGCCGGATCCATCGCGCAAGGGCGCGCCGCCAGTGTCATGGGCGAGTGGCTAGGCCTGGAGGCCGTAGCTTTGTATGCCACGGCCCTAGCGCGCTCGGGCGCAGGCGAGGAGGCGCTGCGCGTCGTGCTCGAAGCCCACGCGCGCGATCTGCGCGGCGAAGCGGACTCGCTGCAGGCGCTGCGCGCCCTGGCGGGCATGGAGGGACCTGCCTGGCGCATCTCCGTCGAGGACACTCGAGCTTGGGTCCAAACCGCGGAGTTGGGGCTGGTGACGTGGGTGGTCGGAGCGGACACGACTTTGGCGCTGTACGCCACGGTCGAACCCGATGAAAACCTGCGCGTGCTGTATGCGAGCGTGCCGCGCGGACGCGAGAGCTTGGCCGAAGCCGCGCGACGATTGCGCGAAGCGGTAGCAGTTGCGCGCGCGCATTGGTTCGCGCGCGAAGCGCGCGCAGCTTGGTCGGAGTTGTTCCCCACGGAACTGCAAGCGGCCCTGCTCGAACGCATCGAGCAAGCAGCCTCTGCGGCGAAGGAAGCGCGGCTCTTGATCGTCGCCCATGGGCCTCTGGAGGGATTCCCGTTGGAGTTGATGCCCGTGAACGCCGCGGGCGCAACCCTGGAAAGTCAATGCGCGCCCCTGGTCTTGCCGGGAATCTCTCGCTCACGACCCCAGGAGCCTCCGGATTCGGGATTGTGGCTGCGCTGGGTGCTCTTGGGCGCGCCGCGAGATCAATCCGGCAAGCAACGGCTCGAAGGTGCGGAGAGCGAACTGCGCCAAGTGGCCAAGGAACGCCCGCAAGCGGAGCTGTTCCTAGGCGCCAAATTCCAGCGCGCGGCCTTGGAAGGGGCGCTGCAAAGCGGTCGCTGCCTGCACATTGCAACGCACTTGCTGCCGGGTTGCCGCGCGCAAGCCGAGGACATCGACGACGCGAGCTTGGAACTGGACGGCGGTCAAGTCCTGTGTGTGCGCGAAGTGGCCGCGCTCAATCCGGCCTCGCCCTTGGTCGTGCTCTCCACCTGCGATAGCGGCGGGGGCAGTTTCGTCGACGGGCAGGGCCTACAGGGACTGGCGCGGGCCTTGCTCCAAGGCGGCACGCGCAACGTGGTTGCCACGCTGTGGCCCGTTTCGGATCGCGCCGCGGCCCACTTTTCCGTGGCCTTCCACACCGAGCTCGCGCTGGGCGCATTGCCCTCGGTGGCAACGCACCGCGCACGGGCGGCTTTGGAGCGCCTGGGAATTGCGCTCGTCGACCGCGCAGCGTTTCGCTGCTTGGGCCAGGATTAGCATCGGCCCTTGCCGGCCCATGGCTGCGCCGATGCAAGACCCCGGAGCCGTGTTTGGGCCCAAGCGGCTGCGCCACGTCGTTCTCGCGCTTGCGCTGCTTTTGACACTGCTTTCGTTCCTCCAGGCCTGTCACCGCGCCGGGCAGGGACGCAGCGCGTTGATCAAATGGCGACCGGCGGTGGAACGGCTGCTGGCCGGCGAACAGGTGTACGGCGTAGATGCTACTTCTGGTCGCGAGGGTTTTCCCACGCTGCCCATGACCGCACTGGTGCTGGCGCCCTTCTTGAAGCTGGGCGATGTGGCCGGCGCGATCAGTTGGGCCGGCGTCAAATTGGCGCTTGCATGGTGGAGCGTCTTGGCCGCTCTCAAACTGGCCGCCGGACGCGCGCGCGATTTCCCCGCCTGGGGCACGCTGGCGGTGGTGCTGCTCTGCGCGCGCTTGATTGCCTCCGACATCGCCCATGGAAACGTCAACTTACTGATCGCGGCCGTGCTGGTCGCTGGACTCTTGGACTGGAGTGCGGGTCGCGAGCTGCGCGCGGGCGTGTGGATCGGACTGGCTGCCGTGCTCAAGGCCACGCCGCTCCTGTTTGCGCTGTACTTCTTGCGCAAGCGCAGTGTGCGCGGTTTGGCCGGCGTGCTGCTGGGCATTGGACTGTTCGCCTGCATCCTGCCGGCATCGATCTTGGGCTGGGAACGCAACTTGGACCTGGCACGCACCTGGTGGCAGCAAATGGCACAGCCCTACATCGAAGGCACGCGCCTTGGACTCACACAGACCGAGCACATCAACCAGTCCCTGCTGGGCGTGCTCGCGCGCTTGTTCAGCGATGCGGTGGCGATTCCCGCTCGCCCGCCAAGTGCTCCTGCGGATGTTCGGCTCACGCTGTTCGCCCTGCCCGAGCAAGCGCTGTACGTGCTCCACCGCGGACTGAGCGCCGCGGTGCTCTTGGCCGCACTTCTCGCCGCGCGCGCGCCGCGTCGGCCGGCGCCGAGTTCGCGCGCCAGCCTTGGCGAATGGAGCATGATGGTTCTGGTCATGCTGCTGGTCAGCGAGCGCAGCTGGAAGCAACACTACGTGGTGTTCTTCCTGCCGCTGGTGTTCCTCGCTTGGTATGCCTTCCCCGTCGCTGTGCAGGGCGCACTGGATCCGCCTGCGTTGCGTGCGCGCAAGGTGGCCCGAGCGGGGCTCGCCGCCAGCGCCGTCCTGCACGGCTTGTCCGGCTCGGCGATCCTGGGCCCAGTGGGCAGCGACTACGCCGAAGCCTTGGGGGTGCACGTGTGGGGTGCGCTGATGCTCCTCCTGTGCTGCGCGCTCATCGTCTCCCCGCGTCGCACGCTGGGCTGTCATAGCGACCCGTAAACCGAATCCAACTCAATGTGTACGCGGAATCGCTCGCTCAAATTCCGATCCGACAGGACCCAAGAAACCTAGCGCCGACTCTTCCAATTGGTGGAGCCGGTGACGCACCATCTTGTTTTCGGCGTCTTGCGCACTCATGTAGTCAGTGAATCGCCGATAGTCATTGCCAGTCTCGTTGGAGAGGTATCTTGCAATCGTGGAAGCTTGCCAAAGTGGGCGGAAATGTTCGTGCATCTTGGTGAAACGCCGGTCGCGCTTCAATGTCCTCAATCGCTCGCTATGACCGGTTGAAGCGTTGAGCCCTTCCTTTTGGAACACAGCTTCGACGATGTGAACGGCCTTGTAAAACGCGACCGTCACCACCCACTCCGAAAATTTGCCATCCGCCAGCAGCAGCTAAGCCAGCGCCCGCTGGTTGCGACTCGCCAATTCGATGTGGTCCTTAGCTCTGGCCACTCTTGAAACGCAGCGTCAACACCGGACTGAGGAACGACTGCATGGATTCTTCGGTTACGGGAGGCAGAGCCATCACATCGATCTCGAACCGGATGTCTTGATCGTTGGCCAGCTCCACATCCAAGGCCGACAGCGCGTCTTCAAGAGCATCGTCGTAGCGAGCGGTCTTCTTCACTGCGAGAAACAGCAGCCCGGTTTCTCTAAGGGTCAAGAATGCATCTCTCAAGTCGCTGCGCTCGAGCACCCATGCCTGCAGCCGCTTGAGCAGCATCGAAAACCGCTGCTTTTCTTGAGCGTCCGCCACCCACTTCTTGCAGGCGCTTATAGCTTCGCTCACGCGAAGATTGAAACGGTCCTCGTCGGTGGGGGTTACCGTCACAGTCCCCCCGTCCCTGGCATCCAACTGGATGATGCGGTCCTGGCTTGTTCTGTCGGAGATCATCGGCAGTCCCTTACTTATCGGACAGGGCGTACCGCTGAGCAAGGGGTCGCCAGCGCCAGGGGCCGTGGAGACCACGGGAGGCGCTTCCAGGTCTTGCGAGTTCAAGGGGCGAGGTGCTACTTCCGCTGTGCCCGCATCAAGGGCATGCTGCCGGGTCACTGCAGGGTCTCCCTTGGGCAAACCCCGGAACGAGCCATTGGGGGCTGGAGGGAACACTTTCCCGGGCTTGGAACAAATTTCCAGGCCCGAGCCGAACTTCATTCAAGGCTCCCTTTGACGCTTCCGATAAGCGACGGACCGCCACATGGCTGGCGGATCGAAGGAGAGTCCCTTGTTGCAATCATTCCTCTTGGCTGGCGCCCTGTGCATTTCCGGCACCGCGAACAGCGCTTCCGCGCCCCGCTACGACCCGATCTTGGCCGGCGCCCCGGACATGGCGCTGGTCGCACTGGTTGCGCCGACGAGCTTTTGCGCCGTCAATCCGGGCAGTAGCGCCCTGGTGCTGCTGCTGCATGACAGCACCATTGGCACCACTTCGGTGATCGCCATGCCGCCGCGATCGGGGCTGGAGAGTCACTTCGCCAGCGGAGCACTGCAAGGCGTGTACTTGCGCGTGGTTGCGCGAGCCGAAACCGGCCTCGAGGTATCGCGGCTGGTCGCCCTGGAAGGCTTGGTCTTGCAAGGTCCGGTGGGTTTCGACACCGCTCAGGAGGAAGGTCCCCTGGCGCGCACGTTCCTCCCGCTGTTCCAGCTCACGAGCACACAGGGCCAGAACGCGTTCCAAGGACCCAGCGTGGCGGAGGACGTCGGCGACGGGAGCTTCGTTCCGCCTGCACCGCCGCACTCAGGCGGAGTCACGCCCCACGGGGCCAAGAAAGAGGCACCTCCCAAACTCGAGGAGCAGTTGCCGCCTCTGTAGCCGAACAAGGCAGTGCTCCCTGCGCTGCCTGCAGTTGAGAGAGAGACACTAGAGCGGAGCGCCCCCGAAGGTCCTAGCGCGGACTTTCGGGGGTGTCTTCGCTTGTGGGCTCCGCTCTGGGCGCGGCGTAGCTCTTTGGGCAGCGATCGCGCCCTACGGGAATCTCGCGCCGCAGCGCCCGCAGATCGTCCCAATCGATTTGCCCGTGGATTAGGCCGGGTTCGGCCTGGCCCTCGGCGAGCACTCGTCCGCGCGGGTCGACCAGCAACGAACCTCCACCGAACTCGAGCTCCAGACCACGCCGTCCCACGCGCTCGGTGCCGACGCGATTGCATACGAGCACATAGGCTTGCATCCAGGCGGCGGTACCAAGGGCCAGCGCGCGCAATTGGGCCGCGCGCGAATTCGGCCACTGGCAAGGCACGAGCAACAGCTCGGTGCCGGCGAGCCACGGCACGCGCAGCAATTCCACGAAACGCAAGTCGTAGCACACGACTGCGCTGACCTTTCCCAGGGGCAACTCGGCCACGCCAGGTGGAGCGCCGCCGGGTGCAAAGCTCGCTGGTTCGGCCGTGGGTGAAAACAGGTGCACCTTGTCATAGCCAAGCATCGGTCCCAAGGGACCCATCAACTCGAACCGATTGCACGGCAGTTCGCCTCCGAAATGAAACATCGAGCCGCCTACGAACATGCCCCACTGGCGGCACAGCTCGATCAATCGCAACCGGCACAGCTCGCTCGCCTCGCGCAACTGGTCCCAATCCGACTCCGGCGTCGGAAAGGACGTGGGCCACATTTCCGGCAGGAGAACCAATTCGATGCCGCGCTCATGCGCGCGCGCCAGCCCACGCTCGACTTCGGCCAGATTGGCCAAGGGCTCGCCCCGGCGAACATCGAAGGAAAAGGCGGCGCAGTGCAAGGAAGTATGCTCACGGTCGGTGTTCGACCGGACTCGCTAGTATGGCGTGGGCCCGGCCTTTCCCGTACTTTCTGAAAGCAGACCCTGGCGCTCTTGGAATCGCTCACTGACCTTCGCTGCCCCGAGTGTTCCAAGGGCCCGCTGCTCACGCCGGCTGGCGGACAAGGCTTGGCTTGCGCCGCTTGCAAGCGCCCATTCCCGTTCGCTCGCGGGGTCCTCGATCTGCGCCAAGACCGCGCCCAAGCAACCGACCCTTGGCCCGCGCCGGCGGCGCTCTTGGAAGCGGCTTTGGAGCAACTCGAATCCGGCCTGCCTTTCAAGGCCGTCTTCGAGCGCCTGTTGCGCGAAGCCACGCAGGTCCAAGCGGCAGAGATGATGCAGCTTTTTCGCGAAAGCCGCGGTGCCTGGTTTGGGTTTCTCGAAGGGCCCCCCAAGCGAGCCCTGTTCGTGGGCAACGCGCTTTCTGGGACACCCTGGGCACTGGCTGCAGGCGGATGGCAAGTGACCCTGCTCGATGTGTGCGCCTCGCGCGCCGCCTTGGCGAGACATCGGGCGCTGGCCCAGTCCGGTGCGCACTGGAACGTGCTGTGCGGCGGCGACCGGCCCAAGTTGCCTTTCGAGGACGGCAGCTTCGCGTTGCTCGTGCTAGAGGATGGCTGGCCAGAGGCCGGCGGAGTGCGCGCAACGAAGTGGGGATTCGATGCTCGCGAGGCGGCGCGCGTGACTAGCGGCGAGGTCGCACTCGTGGCGCAAAACCGCTTGGCTTACAAACGCTCGTATGTGCGCCATGGCGAATTCGCCGTGCTGCGCCCGGCGGAATGGCTGCGCCAGGTGCTCGGCGGCGGCGGCAACCGCAGTACGCTTGCGGGCTGGCGCAAGCGCTTGGCTGCATGGAACGCCGCGCGTGTGACCAGCTACTCCCTGTACCCGCACAGCGACGACTACAGCCATGTGGTTGCCCTCGATGCTCCGTTGCCAAAGCTCTCGATCGGCCGCAAGGAGCGCGGCAATTGGCTCAAGGTCGCGGCCAAGAGCGCCGGCCTGTTTCCCGTGCTCACGCCGTCCTACCTGCTCACTTCCCATCGCGGCGTCAGAGGCCCCCACCACTTCCAGCGCCTGCTCGAAGCGCTGGCGAGCAAACTGAAGGAGCCCACGCCGCGGCTCGAACACCTGGTGGCCACGCGAGGCAACACGGCTGTCCTGCTCACTTGCGCCAGCCCCGGTGCCCCCCGCGGCAGCGGCCGCTGGTGCGTGCACGTTCCCCTGTCCCCGTCCCAACACAACCAGACCCAGGTCCATGAACGCACCCTGCGCCTCTTGCGGCGCGAGCGTCCCGAGCTCCCCGTGCCCGAACCCTATTTCTGCGGTGAGCTCGAGGGCATGTTCGCCTGCCTGGAAGCGCGCGCGGACGGTCTACCCGCGCCGCAATTGACCGGCGAGTTGCAGGCCACTGCACGCATGCTCGCCGACGTCTCGGCGCAACTGCTCCAGCTGGCCTTCGAAGCTCCGCGCCCTTGGAGCGCGGCTGATTTCGAGGAGCTGGTGGGCGCGCGCATGGACTTGGCCTCGGCTTTCGCGCACGTCGAATCGACCCGCGTCGCCATCGCGGCGCTGCGCCAGCGGCTGCGCCAGGTATGCGTCGGCAAATCGATTCCGATCGTGCTGCACCATCAGGACCTGCGCAGCAAGCATTTGCAGGTGCGAAAAGACGGCTCCGTGTTGGCGTACTTGGACTGGGGCACGGCCCAGGAACGAGGCCTGGTGCTATTCGACCTATTGCACCTGATCGTTCACGAGCGCAAACAGGAGCGCGACATGTTTCCTGGCGATGCATGGAAACTCGTGCGCGACCGCACACACCTGCGGCCCTACGAACGCCAGGCCGTGGAGCGCTACTGCGCCGAACTGTCGATCGACGACGACGTGCGCTCCGCCATGGAAGCGGCTTATCCGGTGTTCGTCGCGGCCATGGCCGAGGCCAATTGGGACTACAGCCGTCCCCAGTGGTTGCATCGGCAGTTCGGGCTGTAGCTTGGTTGGACTCCGGGCTCAGTCTGCCTATGGGCACACGATGTAGCGCAATCCATGGGTCAAACCCGTGGCGCTTGGCGCAGCCGGATCGCGAAACCAACCCTGCTGATTGACCAGTTGCCCAACAACGACCAGGGCCCCTCCGCTTTCGCTAGCCAGCACCTCGGCTAGCGTGTAGCTCAAAGCTCCCGAGCAGGCCGCACCGCCTCCGGAAGCCTTGACGGCCAAACGGTGCAGAGGCGGCGCAACACACAGCCAGCCGTCTTGGAAAGGGGTAATCACCTCGCCCGTGGTGCCAAAGAACTGCAAACCGTTCTTGTTCGCTTCCAAGCTGCTGCTCGTGATCACGAACCCAGCTGGATTGTTCAGCGCGGGCACTCCTGTTGCTCCAACCACGGGCAAGCAGCCGCTCGAACTGACCTTGGAGGTGCAGTAGGAAGATAGGTTGCCCGTACAATTCGGATTCGCGGCGGTGTAGCTCAGAAGCGCGGAAAAAGCGACGTTGCCGTGCTCGTCGCGGGACTTGACGCGGTAGGCGATCTGCCCCACCAGCGTGCCGGGGATTTCCCCGCGAAAGAGCTGACCTCCCGCATGGCGCATGGGCTGGTCGGTGAACTCGCCGCCGTCGACTTGGTACTGGACGTGCATCTTGTTGTAGCGCATCACGTCCCACGAGCAATTGTCGTACGCGTGTACGCGCACAACCGTCGGCTGCGCCGACGGCGCACGGCTCGGAGCTTGTTCCAGACGCGGCAGCAGGGCGGGATGGCTGTCGAAGCCTGTGCCCACGCTCAGCAGCAGATCGTTGGGCTCCCCGAGGTTGTTGGCCACCATGACGTCGAAGTCGCCGTCCTGGTCGATGTCGCACGTCTCAGTGCAGCGCGTCGAGCTGCTGTCGAGCGGCAACTCCGTACTCGAGACATCGACAAGAGCTCCCAGCCCGTCCCCCGCATGCAGCCGCTCGGGTCCAGCCGTGTTGGCAACGAGCACATCCAGGTTGCCGTCACCGTTGAAATCCAGCAGTTCCCCATCCATGTCCGCCGTGCTGGAGTTGGGAAGGATGAGTGGAGTTCCAAAGACTCCTGTGCCGTCGTTGTCCTGGTAACGATCGAAAAAGGCGTTCCAGTTGATGCCGAGCAGGTCTAGGTCACCATCCCCATTCATATCTCCCATTTCTTGCTCGTAGCTCGTGCTCGAGATCGGGGGCGAGTCGAGTTGCGCAAATGTCCGATCGCGCCAAACCAGGCTTCCAAGTTCCGCGAACATGTTGCGGAACAGGCGCGGCGGGGGCGTTCGGCACGAGCCCAGGACAAAGTCGATGTCGAAATCTCCGTCGAAGTCCCCAAGTTCGACCGCCATGGGCGTATTGGCGATGTCCGCCGACTCTCCCAGCACGTTGGTCGTGCCTTCTAGAAACGTACCTTGTGCCCACAAGGCGGGTTGGCCATTCGTGACGGCAATACCGAACTGCTGATGGCAACTCGGATTGAATTCGCGAAAGAAGCCTTGGCCGTCGTTGAAGAAAATCCGGCTTGGAATCACTCCGGAAAGCGCCGGGCCGTAGCTGGCATGGACCAAATCCAAGTCGCCGTCATTGTCCAGGTCGCCATACACGCTGTCGCCATTCCAGTCGATGAAACCGCCGCTGGCGAGCACCTGCGCTTGAGGCATGGAGGAGCACTGCGTCGAACCATTGTTGAGCGCTAGTTCCTGCCAGCGCAACGCGGTCTGATCCTGGAAGAATCCGGCCGTTCCTCCCTGGAAGCCGCCCATGTTGGTCCAGAAACGGCTGGTTTGGTTGCTCGAACTGGACGTGTTGACGACGCCGATGTCCAAATCGCCGTCGGAATCGTAGTCCACCAGGTCCATGTCGCGCGTGGTATCGAGGATGGCCGGGAACTGCTGCGCCGTGCGATCCTCGAAGTAGCCCAGGGTCCCGCCCTGCGCGAAGCCCATGTTGACCCACAGGCGATTTTGGTCGTTGCAGCAGTCGCCATCGGCCACTACTGCGTCTTGGTCTCCGTCCAAGTCCAAGTCGCCGAAATCGAAGTTCTCGGAGTACGAATTGTTGAACGGCGCGCCCTGGGGAATTTGCGCGGGCGCAAATTGAAACGATTGCGCGGCCCCTAGCGGAGCAAGCACACCTAGCACAGCAAGCACACGCAGCGTTGCGATCGATACCTGGCGTCGGAACTGGATCATCGGGAAATCTCCAAGGTCAGCCATGGGCACGGCTGCGCGTCGCACGCCGGCCTCTCGCCTGCGAAGCGCGCGTGCATGATACCCGGTTTCGCCTGCCAGCGCGGGTGCAGAACTTGTTCCAGGCGCAGCGGCAAGTGCCTGGGCAGCCAACGCCCCAAGGGATCCGTTATTTGGCCCCTATCAGTTTCGCCCCTTGGGCGACGAAACGCTGCATGTAGTCAGTGTGGACCGTGATCGCACGCTCGGAGCGACTCCAGCCTGCACCGCCATCGCCATCGACGAGTCGAAGCTCGACTCTCGAGTGCCAGTCGAAGCGTCGCAGAATGGTCTCCAGATCTGACGGCAAACCGCTCGCGCGCAGTTCGTCCAGCGTGCGCCCCTGCCCCTGGAACTCGAGCGCCGCCTCGTGCGACGCGAGCCCTTGCGGCATCCACAAGGGTCCCAGGATCCGTCTCCAGGAACGATGGATCTCCGTGCCGTAGTCCGCCGCGCTGCGAATGTCGCTTTCGGAGAGGCCGACCAGATCGGCAATTGGCCGGTACTTCGTCGGGTCCGCAGCCACGGCCAGGGCGGCGATCTGGCGTGCACGCCGGGCGTCGCTATCGTGCTCTCCGGCCACGCTCCATTCCGCAGGCGGGACTTCGCTGGCTTCACTTTCCAAAGACAAAACGCGCGCGCGCAGCACATCGAGCGCGAGGTCGGGCATGTGGGCGGTGACGTAGTGCGTCGCGAAGGCATCGGCCATTGTCTCCTCGTTGCCGAGCACGGGCAGATCGAACTCGCGGATCAGGGCATGACCTAGCTCGTGCAGAACCACATGCACAGTCACGTCGAGCGCGAACGGAGTCAGCGCCTGTTCTTTTCCCTCGTCAAGGATGGAAGTCACCCCACAGTTGACATGCCGGTAGCGCTCGACTTCGGCAGTGAGCTTGGCCGGATCCAGCGCCAAGTCCGTCGCGGCCTTGGCCAGCAGTTGCGGCCCATCCGCACAGGAAGGTCGAGTCTGAGTGAGGTACGGCCGCACGCGCGATTCATCGAAACCCAACCCGAGCGTCAACGCGTTGGAGAGGATGTCCTCCATGTGCCCGACGAGGGCCAGGTCGACTCCGCAATCGTGTGCGATCGGAGCCGGATCGACGGGCACGTGCTGCGGCCCTACGGCCTGAACTGCGAGGATGGAAACGAAGGCGAAAAGGGCGGCGGTGCTGATGGACATAGGAACCTCCTGGGTTAACTCCTAGTATCCTCGCCGGAGCATCTGGTTTCCGCCCTGACGACGGTTGCAGGGGTATGCTATTGGCACGTCTCCCCATTACGTGCCGGCCGCGAAGGCGCCAGTACGTGCGGACAAGCCGCCTGTGAATCGTTTGCTTGCTTCAGCCTGCTTCCAAAGCACTAGGGCGCGATTTGGAAGTTGAGCGCGTTGCTGAGCACGACCGACGGCGGAGGAAGACTTTGGTCGCGGCTCCAGAATTGTGCGTGAACTTCCGTGCCCTGCGTGAGCGCTGGGTCCATGCCTGAAGCGATCCAGGCGTTGAAATCAAGCGACAGCACGCCAGTGCAATCGGCGCTGGGAGCGGACGACCCGCCGGAATACACGACGACGGTGCGCAAGAGCGGCGCCGCGATGCACAGCCAGCCGCCTTGGAAAGGCACGAAGTCGCCGCCGGAGGTGCCGTAGAAGAGCAAGCCCGGAGTCTGGTTGAGTACGTTCTTGGCCCCGATCGTGAAACCGGAACCGGCGCTCACAC
>JAKFYL010000401.1 GCA_021730845.1 Planctomycetota bacterium
CGCCTGGACCGCGAGCTCGCAGACGCAGGCGCCGTGCATCTGGCGCGACGGCTGGGGCAGGGTCTACGCGAACAAGCTTGGCTCGATCAGGAATCGCGCCAGTGCCTCGAACAATTCTTGCAATGGACAGCGGGGGTGCCGGGCGCGCCTGGCGCAACAGCCGGGGTGGGCTTGTTGCGCGGGTTGCGCTCGGCACTGCTCGATGCCGTGAACGATTCGCACCAGCAAGCGGTCGTGCCCGTGCTGCAGGTTTTGCTGGACAGCGCCCAAGGCGGGGTGTGGTTCGCGCTCGAGCCGGCCCAGACAGGGGGCGCCTCGCCGCTGGAATGGACGCTGGGCTGGTCCCTTGCGCCAGGCGCCGAGCAGCAGATCGCCAGAGACGTACTCGGGTCGCAGTTGCTGCGCTCCGCGGAAGGCGTAGAGCTGGAACGCCAACTTGCACCCGGTGGCGCAGAGCTCGATCTATGGAAACTTTCGAGCCCCATGTCGCACATGGGAATGGACTTGTATGTGGCCCTTCGACCCGGCCTGGCGCTGGCGAGTTCGTCGCGGACGACCGCCGAACGCGCCCTCGCTCCGCGCGGCGCTCCCAACGCCCTATTGATCCAGGCCCGAGCGCGCTCCACGGCGGAGGACGAACTCGCTTTCGTATTCGTCGGATCGGCGGCGCGCGAGCTGCTGCTGGCGCACGCGGAGGTCGATTTGAGTGGCCAAGCACGCGCCGTGCTGCAATCTGCACTTCATTTCTCTGCGGGAGTCCGCCGCGAGGGCTATCAGTTGGCAACACGAGTGCGGCTGGAACTGGCCAGCAACCAGTTGCACGACCGGGTCACGAAAGGGCGCAACTTGTTCGCGGCAGACCCGCCGATTCCCTCCGATGCTTTGGCGGTCTTTGCGTTGCCTTTGACGCCTTGGGAATACGCCAGCGGCGCACTGTCCATGGCTGGAAAAAGCCTCGTGGACGAGGATGTACACCAACTCCTCGCGGAAGTTCCCGAGCCCTTGCATGCGCTGCTGGAAAAAGAAGCCTTCGAGGGCAGCACGCTCGGTTTCGTGCGCCCTGGTTCAGCCTCCCTTCCCACGACACATGTCGCGCTGCGGATGGGAGCTGAGGTTTCAGAGTGGCTAGCAGACCTGGAGAGCCGGGCCACGACGGACTTGGGATCGGTTCACGTGCGTACGAAGGAATTCGAGGGCGCGCGCTGCGTGGAATTCGCATCGGCCGGCTCCCTGTCTGGGTTAATGGGTTGCGGCCAGCTCAAGCTGGCCATGGTGCGCCAAGGGGAATGGCTGGTCATGGCCGACTCGCTTTCCAACTTGAAGGCTCTACTGCGCCAGCGTGCCAATCCACAGGCCACGGCCCAAGGCGAGCGCGCTCACGCTCTATCGCAAACGCTCCTTGCGGAAAGGCTTGCGCGCGTGAGCGGCGGCGGCATGCCCGCGCTGTTCCTGCAGGTGCGTTCGGAGCCATTGTGCGAATGGTCGTTTCGAATTGCTTTGCTGGCGGCATCATTCGCCGGTGGAGCCAATCTGGAAGCCTTTCCAAAGGCGCGCGAAGTTTCGGAGTTGGCCGGCGACACGACCGTGCTCGTGATCAGTGAGCCCGGTGCACTGGAGTTGCGAGGCCAGGGGTTGCTCGGCGGGCTATTCCTGGTGCTATAGCGCCAGCCAAGCGGCCCGCCTAGGCGCCGCTTGGGCTGTGGGTTGTCCGTCCAACCGCCGGCCTAGGGAAACGTAGCCGGACAGGAATTCGCGTCTTGGTTGGCGTACTGCGTCAACCCGCCGCAGGGGTAGCTCGCTGCACCGTTGTTGTTGATCATGTCTAGGATGCTCTTGACGCAGTCCGCGTAGGTCCTGGGCATACCCGCGGTGCTGAGCACGGGGAATGCCCCCAGCATGCAGTCGGCCCGTTGGCGCAAATCGCCGATCGAAGCCGTGCCGTTCGTTGAGCTGCAGCCACAGTTGGCTGCTCCCGTGGTGACTGTGGACAGTGTGAGCAGTGGGGGAGTAGCGCAGGCGCCAACGTCAATTTGCACCACGCCAAGCGTCGGAATGATGCAGGCGCTGTCATCGGTTGTCACGCCGCCGGGTACCACTACGATGGGACTGTTTGCCAGGCCCGCGAATCCGTTGTGGGATCCAGGCAATGCACTCAAGACGTTGGCGGCGAGTTGCGCCGAGAGCGCATACGACATGTTCGTCGTGTTCGCGGAGAGCAGCCAAAGCGCGAGCTCCGAGTGCGCCGCGGTGAATGACTGCGCCAAGTTGATCTCCAAATCCGCGCCACTGGCCGTCCTGAGATTCAAATTGTTCAACACCTCTCGCCACGCCGGGTCATGTTGCAAGAGCACGTCACTTCCGGCCGTGCTGGCCCAAAACCCGATGTTGAAGCCGCCAGCAGGCGGCTCAAAACAATAGTTTCCAAAGTCGTGGACGCTGAAACAGTTGGTTTGGCTGATCGTCACGCTGTGCGAGAGCGCAAGCGTGGCAACCCAGTTCGACTCGTTCGCCGGCTCTTCGGTCACGGTCACGGGCCCTACGACATGGAAGCAGGCCGTGCCGTCGAACGCGGTCGGTTGCGTCTGGTTGGTCACGCCGTCGCTCACTGTGAACATCCAGCCCGGAATTCCCAGTTCGCCGACGTCCCAGTTGCCGTTGGCGTTGGAGTCGTAGTACTTGCGCACGCATACTTGCCCGAGCACCGTCACGTTCTGCGTGCAGGTCGCCAGGTTGCCGCAGGCGTCCACCGCGGACCAAACCACGGTGGTTGTGCCAATGGGATACGGACCAGCGGGTGACGCCACGGTCGGCAACTCCGTCATGAATCCGTCACAGTCGTCGAATGCCACCGGCGGGGTAGTGATTTCGCCGAAACAACTGAGGCCAGCAGCGTCGATCACGATGTCATTGCAAACAATGACCGGTGGTGTCGTGTCGACGATCCAACGGTAGGAGGTGACTTGAGACGGTGCTTGGTTCCCACAGGCGTCAACGGCGGAATACACGATGAAACGCCGACGATGGCAGCCGTCGCCGGCTTCGGAGACCACCGCGCTCCAAGTCGCCGCGCCACAATCGTCGCTGGCGGTGACATTGGGGTCGATTCCCGGAATGGTGGCCGGATTGCATCCCAGATCGCCCCCCTCCACGACTCCTTGTATCGTCGGTGGAGTCGCGTCTTCGACCCAGGTGTAGACGGTCAGGAGGTTGGCGGCCTGGTTGCCGCAAGCATCCACAGCAGAGTAGACGATCGTGCGAGTCCGCAGGCAGCCTGTGGACGAATCAGAAACGCTAGAACTGAGCATTGCAGCGCCGCAGTCGTCCGTCGCTGCAACTCCTGGATCCACCGTGGGAATGCTGGCTGGATTGCAACCCAGATCGCCACCGGCCGGCACGCCTTGAATGATCGGCGGATTCGTGTCAGCGGTCCATGTGTAGACGGTCTGAGCCAAACTCTGGTTGCCGCAAGCATCGACGGCCAAGTACTGGACCGTGCGCGAATGCACGCATCCGCTACTTGTGTCCGAAATAGTGGAGCTGAGCGTGGCCGCGCCGCAATCGTCGCTTGCTGAGACATCAGGATCTACCGACGGAATGCTAGCTGGGTTGCAGCCCAGGTCGCTACCGGCCGGCACGCCCTGGATCGTCGGCGGTTTCGTATCCAACGTCCAGGTATAGACCGTCTGAGCCGTTCCTAGATTGCCACACGCATCCAACGCGGAATAGGCGATCGTGCGAGTGAACAGACAGCCAACATTTGTATCCGTTGTCGTTGACTGCAATGTGGCCAAACTGCATCCGTCGGTCACTGTTACATCCGGATCCGCGCCCGGCACTGCGGCAATATTGCAGCCCAAATAACCGCCGACGGGCACGCCTTGGATGGTTGGCGGCGTCGTGTCAACGTTCCAGGTGTAGACCGTTTGCGCCGAACTCTGGTTGCCGCAGGCATCGACCGCCGAGTACAGAATCGTGCGCGAATGCACGCATCCGCTAATCGTGTCCGAAATGGTGGAGCTCAGAGTGGCCGTGCCGCAGTCGTCGCCGGCCGTGACGCCGGAATCAACGGCTGGAATGCTGGCGGGATTGCAGCCCAGATCGCCACCAGTCGGCAAGCCGAGGATCGTGGGCGGAGTCGTGTCGGCAGTCCATGTGTAGACCGTTTGGAGCACGGAGCTCTGGTTTCCGCAATCGTCCGTGGCTGAGTACACGATCGTGCGCGAATGGACGCAGCCGCTGGCGCTGTCGGCAACGGTGGACACAAGTGTGGCCGTGCCACACTCGTCGCTGGCCGTGACACCGGGATCCACTCCAGGGACATTGGCCGGGTTGCAGCCCAAATCGCCGCCGACTTGCACGCCTAGGACAGTGGGCGGAGTCGTGTCGACGTTCCAGGTGTAGACCGTCTGCGCGGAGCTTTGGTTGCCGCAAGCATCGACCGCCGAGTATTGAACCGTGCGCGAATGCACGCAGCCGCTGGCGCTATCGGACACGGTGGAAGCAAGCGTGGCCGCGCCGCACTCGTCGCTGGCCGTCACTCCGGGGTCTACGGTCGGAACGCTGGCGGGATTGCAGCCCAGATCGCCGCCAGTAGGCACGCCTTGGATCGTCGGAGGGGTGGCATCAGACGTCCAAGTGTAGGTCGTTTGCAGCAAGGCACTCTGGTTTCCGCAAGCGTCCGTGGCTGAGTACACGATCGTGCGTGCGCGCATGCAACCGCTGCTTGTGTCCGTAATGGAAGCAACCAGATCTGCAGGACCGCAGTCGTCGCTGGCTGTGACCCCTGGATCCACTCCAGGGACATTGGCCGGGTTGCAGCCCAGATCGCCGCCAACGGGCACGCCTTGGACCGTCGGAGGAGTGGTGTCGACATCCCAGCGATACGCAGTCACTTTCGTTTGAGCGTGGTTGCCGCACTCGTCCACGGCCGAGTAGTTAATTAGGCGTCGACGATGGCAACCATCGGAATAATCGGAAATCGTGGTGGTAAGGGTCGCAGTGCCACAAGCATCGGAGGCTGTGACGCTCGGATCGATACCAGGAACGATCTCCGGGTTGCAGCCCAAATCGCCACCTTCGTATACTTCGCTGATCGTCGGCGGTGTCGTGTCAACCACTCGAATGGTCTGGCTGACAGGAAGCGATGCGTAGTGACAGGGATCGGTCCCCTGAGCAATCCATGTCTTGGTCTGGGTGTAGGTGCCGCCACATTCCTGAATGGTGACGTCACTGACCAAGAGGACGGTCGCGCTGCACCCGGGGGCTGCGGTCGGGGCGGTGAACACGGGCGTAGCCGGACATTCGATGAGTTGATTGGCGCCTGCCGGCCCAAGAACCGGAGTGCAGCAGTTGGGAGCGCCCTTGACCTGGAATGAGCCGAGCAAGCGCTGCCCGGCGGATACCGCCGAAAACAGCGTGCCGCCGAGGGCTTCTTGCAGTCCGGATTCGAACCGAACGAGGTGAGGCTCGCCGTCGAGCGGCAAGTCGAATGCGGCTTCAAAACCGTGCGCGAACCGCGTTCCCCCCATAGGCGCGTCCAAGTTGACGTAGGCAAACTGCGCCGGAGTTTTGGAGTTCAAGTCACAGGAGCTGACGAGCGTGATCAGACGATCCCCCCGGCTGAGTTGGATCCGATTGTGCTCGCCGCATTTTCCGGCAACGGCACTGTCATCGACGACTTTGTGCCCTGCTTCCGGCAGGACCAGGACGGCTACCCGGGCTTCGTTGCCAATCGAATTCGTGATCAGGCGCAGATAGACCTTTGCGACGGCCGCTTGGCTCGGGCTCCTGGCGGGACGCAACTCAGCAAACAAGTCCAGCGAATCGGGACTGAGGTTCCACTCGGAGGCATCCCCATCGACCACCGCGACGCCCGCGCTGGGCCGGATGGACGATCGAGCTTGCGCATGCCCCGCAGGATCGACGCTGGACTTGCCCAACGTCGGTGTTGCCTGAGCCTGCGCCGTCGACGCTAGCACCGTCAGCGATAGAGTCGTGGCGATAGCCAAAGTCGGGACGCTGGCGAATCGACGAATACGTGTCATGTCGGAATTCCGGACTTCTTGGGGTGGGACGTCGAGTTTGGCGCCCGCGCTGCTGTGCGGTGCTCGCGGCGGCGTTGCGTCTGAAAGCCAGGCTCGTGGGCGTTTCTGAACTGTCGAGGCTAGCGGCAAGGGCACGTCTGCGATAGCCGAAATCCTTGGCGAGGGCGAGAGCCCGGCCAGGCGGGGCCCCCGTGCTTGCCACAAGTCATCCGTGCATTCGTCCCGAGCGGTAGGTATTTCTAGGGATGTAGTGCAGCACAGCCATCTCGGTCCTAAGGCGCCTTTGTTGCCAGCGACCATGTCACGGGCGTGCTTGGGGCGACCGGGAACGCGCGAGCTGCGACCTTATTCCCGGCCGCGCAGCGAGCGCGCGCTGGCTTCGAAATCGGCGGGATCGAAACGGATGTCGAAAACCTGTTCCGCCTCGCTTTCCGTGACCTGAATCACAGTGGAAACGCCAACGTTGGCGTGGCCGACCGCTGCCGAATTCGAAGGCCGCAATGTCGCCACGAGGTCCACTTGAACAGGGCCGGAGGCGTCCAACTTGCACTGGACTTCGCCGAGCGCATCGAACTCCCCGGCACTTGGGTCAACCACGTTCGGAAAGCGCCCCAGTTGGATCGGCTTGAGCCGCACACCTAGATGCAAGGGCGGATCTGGCGCACGCAAGCCTGGAGCAAGCCGCAGGCGCAGCCTGCAGGCTCGGCGCAGCGTGACGGGTCCAGAAGCGCGTATGCGTTCGAGTTCGACACGCTGAAAGCCAGGAGCGACGATGGCAATGTCCAAAGCACGACCATCGCAGAGGATGGGCAGCCGCCCCCCGATCGCTTGCGTGTAGGTCCAGCGAGCGCTGTCGTCGCCGCTAGGACGACTTAGAGCCCGGGCTTGGCTCACCGTCTTGCCGCTGCGGTCGAGAAGATCCAATCCGATCAGTCGGTACGTTGCCCTCAGATCAAGCGGCTCTAGGCGCCGGTCGCCGATGCTCTCCGCGGCAACGACTTTCACAGCATGCACACTACTCAAGAGTTGTCCGCTGGCCGCATGAATCACGTTCAAGGAATAGTCGCCTGGAAGCAGGTCTGGGATCGCAAATCGACCCTCACGATCCACGGCGCTGGGTTTGAGAGTTGGCACGATGTTGCAAGCGGGCTCTGGGGCGTCGCGCACGGCCTGCACCACGACCAGTTCCTGTGCGAGCGACGAGTCAAGCAGCAGCCGACCTTCGATGCTACCTCCCCGGCCGAGTACCAATCGCACGCCCTCCGATCCGGTAAGAATCGGTACGACTTCCCCAACTCGCCCCTTCTGCTTGGCAACCAGTGCCAGTGTGGCCTGTTCGAACCGTGCACGTATCTCGAAGCGGCCCTCGGAATCCGTCTCGTCCGCCAAGTGTTCCAGCTCGTGCCAGAGCGGAGCGCGCGAGTGCGATTCCTGTGGCTCGAGTTGGAACGGCGAAACCACAGCTCCCGCCAATGGAAGGCCGGATTCGTCCAGCACCAACCCTGAGGCGGCGAGGGCTACGGGCGAGAGCATCAAGCTTCCCAAGTCGTAGGTGCCGCCTTGCATGGCTTGTGGCAACGGAGCGCGCGCGAACGCGAGTTCGGATCCATCTGGTGCCAGTTGGGCGATGACCAGCGACAGGCCCAGGGGCACCTGCTTCCGCGCCGGGACGGGCAGCGCGAATCGGCCATTTTCGTCCGTAGTCAGGGACCAGGATTCAGCTCCCGGTGGATGAGGCGGCGAAGCGAGCAAGCGCGCGCGAGCCAAGATTCTGGCGCTGGAACTTCCCTGGGCAGTCACCAAACTGCCGCGCAGAACCACCAAGTCGCTTGGCAGGCGCACTCGCATCTGCACGCATTCACCGGCCTTGCTGGCGCTGGCAAAGTGGACTTCCAGGGGCGCGTTCAGACCTGCGCGCGTCAAAGTTGCCCTCAGGTTGCGGCGCAAGGAAACATGTTCGAATGCGAGTGCGGGACCGTGCCTGGTTTCCATACATTCCAAGTCTTGGCCCTCACCGCCGAAATCCAGCCGACCTGGCTCTGCAAATTGCAGCTTCGCATGCAGCGGGCCTGCCAGCGGTTGATCGAGCGAGTCGACGATTTGGATCACGCACGAGCTTGTCGCGCCGAGCACGAGCTCCAAGGTTTCCGGAAACGGCCCGGCGCGGTCCACGAATCGTTCCACGGGAAGATCCAGCAGCCCGCGCACGGCCACGCTGACGTTTCCAGCGGCGCTGGGCAGCGAACGCAGGGCGCGCCTTGCATGGCGCAGCACAGCGATGCCTGCAGGCCCTTGGGTCCTCGCTAGGCGATAGTCGCGCACGGATCGCAGTCCGCGTTCCCGCAGCACCACGGGCACGCCTAGCAGCGGAATACCGTCTTCGTCGACCACGCGGACCTTCAAATCTTCGTCCTCGGCGAGCGTTACCACACAGGGGTCCTCGGGGAACGCGTCGAACGTTGCGCAGCCCCACCAAGTTCCGTGCGCTGCAGCTACGACGATGCCGCCGTACGTTCGAGGGATGTGCACGCGGCCGAGCGTGTCCGCGCGCAAAACGCGCGCCGTCAACAGCCGCTCATCGAGTTCCCCGCGCAGCAGCCAGCCATCGATTCCTTCTGGATCCTCCAAGACGGACGGTCTGGGCCACCACCAAACTTCCGCATCGGCCGCGGCAAGGTCGGTACTACCGCGCACGATCGCAACTGTGATCTCTTGGCCGTCCGGCGTTACCTGTGCGCCAGGCATGCGGTCTGACTCTGGGCTGGGCGGAATGGTGCTGGGCTCCAGGGATGCGATGCCCTCCGAGCGGGCCGCAGGCACTGGCGCACGCGAAGCGGCGAGCGGTGCCGCGTCACTGGCATGCTCCGGGCCCGGTTGCAAGGTGCGGTACGCCGCTAGCAATACGAGCAAGAGCGAAGCCGCGACGACCGAGGTCAAAAAGACTCTGCGCATGGCTGACGCTCGCTGGCGGTGACTCTGATTGTGGCATGGCATCGGATTGTCGGGAAAGCAAGTTGGTCCCGCGGGCTTGGGAACTGCGCGGCGAGAGCCCAGGCCTGGTGCGGAAATCGACCCACAAAGGGCCTGGTGGAACGCCAGCCGGCTATTTCCCTTGGCATGTCCGACTCTCGTGTCATGCTGAATGATTCGATGTTCGCGCTCGTTTGCTTGGTGCTTGGCCTTTGGGGGGCCCAGGAGCTGCCTGGGCCCGTGCTGCCTTCACCTTTGGTGCAGCAAGACGCTGCACGGGAACTCGCGCGGCCCAAACTCGCAGTCGTGGTGATCGTCGATCAAATGCGCGGCGATCAACTGGCGCGCCTTGGCACGCGCATGACTGGCGGACTGGATCGCTTTGCCAAGCAGGGGACTGTGTTCCCCAAGGCCGCACTCACTTGGGGCATCACCCAGACGGGTCCAGGTCACGCCAGTCTGGGATCGGCTTGTCTTCCGCTTCGGCACGGCATCACGGCCAATGACTGGTACGAGGGGGAAGACACGGGCGCGCGCTATTGTTGTGCGGATAAGCAAGCAAGCATCGTGGGAGCTGCCGGCGTCATCGCCGATGCGGACGGACGATCGGCCAAGAACATGCGCGTTGGCGGCGCTGCCCAACTGTGGAAGGCCGCCGCCAGCGCCGCGCGCGTGGTCGTACTGGGCGCCAAGGACCGCTCCGCCATCCTGTCGGGCGGGGCGGGCACGGATTGCACGCTGTGGTGGGACTCGCGGCGCGGCGGCTACGTATCTTCGACGGCCTTTGCGACCGAGTTGCCTGCCTGGGTCCGGGACTTCAACGCGCACTGGCCCAAGCGCCTGGTCGAAGGTCCTTTTCGGACTGGATGGAGCGCCTGTGTGGAAGCCGACCCGGAGGCGGCCGCCGCCGCTTCGAACACCGCGCCCGACGATCAAGCCGGGGAACGTGGCCTGGGCCAGCGCAAGCTGTTTCCTTACCCATTGCCAATCGTTTGGCGCGGGTCGGATGCGGCGCTCGAGGCCGGCGACATCTCCAAGCTCGCCGGTTGGACCATGGATACGCCCGCGATCGATTGGCTGACCCTGCAGCTCGCGCGTCAAGCGCTAGAGCATCGAGGTTTGGGCCAAGGGCCGGACTGTGATCTCTTGATCCTGTGTTTTTCCGCCTGCGACAGCGTCGGCCATGCGTTCGGACCGACGAGTCGCGAAGCAACCGACACGTTGCTGCGACTGGATCGCGAACTGGAGTCGTTTTTCGGGTTGCTCGACCAACGGCTCGGCCGCGGGCAGTGGATGGCGGCCCTGGGAGCCGACCATGGCGTCATGGAGTTGCCCGAACGCGATAGCAGCAAACGCCGCTGGGATGGGCGGGCCGCGGCCACTTGGCTCAAGGGGTTTCGAGCCGCGATGCAACAGGAGTTCGGCGTCGCTTTGGTGCTGGCGGAGGACGCCTATGGCATCCAACTTTCCGCCGAGCGTTGCCGAGCGGCGGGCCTCGAACTGGCCGGCGTGAGGCAGCGGGTCGCCGAGTGGGTGCGCGCGCATCCACCCGCTTTCGTGTCCGAGGTCTTTACGTTCGAACGCTTGCGTGCAGTTGCGCTGGGCCAGGCGCCGGCCAAGAGCCCCGTGGAGCAATGGATGGCAGCCTCCTTCGACGAGCATCGGACCGCCGACATCGTGCTCGTGCCGCATGAGGGGGTCCTCATCGCGGGCAGTACGGGCACGACGCACGGCACGCCATACGCTTACGATCGCAGCGTCGCTCTGGCCTTCTTAGGCCCGATGTTCCAAGCGCGCTGGGACCCGAGCGAGGCCAGCACGCTGGACATCATGCCGACGCTGCTCGTCGCAGCAAGCTATCCGCTGCCTGCCGCAATCGACGGTCGCCCCCGGCTGGGCAGCTCTAGCTCCGCGCGTTGATCCTATGCATGGACCGCTGCCGACCAACGGCGCCGCGTGATCCTTGCAATGCGATCAATTCCGCAGCGTTTCCCATTCCTTGAGGCGCTGGTAGATCTTGGCACGCGAAATCCCAAGCAATTCGGCGGCCTTGTTCTTGTCGCCTGCGACGAAAGCGAGCGTGCGCTCGATGGCTTCGCGCTCGATCTGAGCCAGCGTGTGGACGGCTCCGCTAGCCTCGATGGGACTGGGCTGCGCTGGCCCGCCGACCATGGAAGCATCGTTCCAATCCCCCGGGAATAGCACGCACAAACGCTCGATCTCGTGTTCCAGTTCGCGTACGTTTCCGGGCCAGGCACGCGCCACCAGTTTGGCCATGACTTCCGGGGCCACACGCCGCGGCCTGCCCCCGCTGGCCTCTTGCATGCGCAAGAAATGGTCCACGAGTTCGGGAATGTCGGTCCGGCGCGCGGCAACGCTTGGCATGTGCACTTCCAAACCCCGGATGCGGTAATACAGGTCCTGGCGAAAGCGTCCAGCTTCCATTTCAGCCACCAAATTGCGGTTGGTGGCCGCTACGAAACGAAAGTCCACCCTATGGGGCCGCTTGTCACCAAGGCGCCGAACTTCTTGGGACTCGAGCACGCGCAGGAGCTTGGCCTGCAGTTCCAGCGGCAGCTCGCCGATTTCGTCCAAGAACAGCGTTCCGCGGTGGGCCGCTTCGAACAAGCCTTCGCGATCCCGGTCCGCTCCTGTGAAAGCTCCCTTGCGTGCACCGAACAACTCGGCTTCGATCAACGATGGTGGAAGCGCAGCGCAACTTTCACTGACGAACGGGCCGGAGGCCCGGTCCGACAGTTGATGCAAGGCCCGCGCCGCCAACTCCTTGCCCGTGCCGCTGTCGCCGGTGACCAGCACGGGAATCAGGCTCTTGGCTCCGAGCTGCAGCAGGTGCCGAACGTCTTGCATGGGCGTGGAACTGCCTACCAGGCCTGCGATGGGCGCCGGCAGTCCAGCCTGAGCCATGGTTTTCTTGGCCGTAGCCAAGTCCGACTGCACGACAACGACTTGCCGACCCAACTCGCGGTTCAGGCGCCGGATTTCTTCCAGGCGTCGCACGTGCAAGATGGCCAGGCCCGCTTGGTCAGCCAGCAGGCGCACCATGCGTTCGGCGCGATCATCGAAGGCTGCTTCGCGCAGTTTGTGATCGACGTAGATCACGCCCCAGAGCTTGCGTTCGATTGGAAACGGGACACACAGAATCGAGCGCAGTTCGAGTTGCACCACACTGGGGGCTGCGCCCAACAAGGCGTCGTTCATGGCGTTGCTGACGCGCACGGGTTGCTTGGTTTCCAGGGCCTGGCGCAGCGCGGACCCCGACAAGTCCACCTCGTTGCGGTCGATGCCTCCGCGGCAGCTGTCGAGGGCCGTTTCGATGGCTAGCTCGCCGGCATCCGAAAGCACCAAGAAACCGCGCTGCGCGCCGCTGGCCCGGATGGCATGGTCCACGATGGTTCCCAGCAAGCTGGCCAGGTCCTCTTGCGCCAGCAAGCGGTGGTTGATGTCGAGCAATTCGATGACGTCCATTTCCAATTCGTCCTGCGCCGCGCCCAAACGGCGCCACGCCGCAAGGTCTTCGGGCCAAGGGTCGGGAACTCCAAGCAAGCTGCGTTCGATGCGCTGAGCTTGCAGGTCTATTGCTCCGGTGCAGCAAACCGCCAGCAGTTTGCTCGCCCGGGTTTGCGCAGCAACTCTCTGGGCCGCATCTGTGGTACGCGCCGCCAGCGCGATCCAGGCGCGCGCCGCGCGATCATCGCGGCCCATCGCCTCCAGCTCCGCAGCCAATGCTTTCAGGCGCTGCTCGGCGAGCGGTGCTTGGCCCAAGATTGCAACCAGTTCGCGTTCCAAGGCCAGCGGATCCGGAGTCTTGGCCGCGGTTTGCGGCTGGGTCAGCACAGAGAGTTGCGCGACGTCGCCGTCCAGCATGGCAAGCACCATCCGCGACCGCGACGCCAAGGAGCCCAAGCCCAAGCGATCGGAGAGCGCCGCGCTGCGTTCGAGCATCGTCTGCGCTCGCGACCGGTCGCCTTCGAGCCACAAGGCCCTGCCGAGCGCTGCCAGGCCGCGCGGATCGCCGTCGATGGCCCGTTCGACTTCGACCATGGCCGGTACGCGCGCTACTTGGCTGGCTGGATCTTGCATGCGCGCACTGGCTTCGCGCGCGAAAATCTGCATCAAGGCCGCATCCAACGTGCGCTTGGCTCGCTTCAAGTCTTCGCCGGCCTGCGACAATTCTTGAACCGCGCGCGGAAGGTGGCCGCGATCCAAATACAGCAAACCGAGCATGCCGCGCACTGCATCCGATCCCGACCGGTCGCGGAGCCGTTGGCGCAAGGCGAGTGCTTCGCCCAACTTGGGCTCCGCCGCGAGCAGTTGGCCAGCCTCGCGCAAGGCTCCGCCCAGGAGCGCGAGCGCCTGAGCCAAATGGGGTAAGTGGCCTGCGGTTTCGCTCACTGCCGCGGCCTGCGCATACAGCGAAAGCGACAGATCCAGGCTCCCGGCGCGACGTTCCAGGGTGCCCCAATTGATCGCCAGCGCGGCCTCGCGCTGGGCGTCATCTTGGGTCTGGGCTTCCGCCAGTTGCGCCTTTAGTTCCGTGCGCGCCCTTTCGACTTGTCCCGTTCGCGCCAGGGACATGGCCCGCAGTGCGTCCAAGTTTCTGCGCGCGCGCTCGCGCATGCGAGTGTCGCTCGCGGCCAAGGCGAGCACCTCGTCGAAGCGTTGCAGTTCGAACAGCCAGCGCGCGCGCCCCAGAAGCGTTTCGCCGCCGTCGTCAGGGTCGAGCGCGCGCGCACTCTCGAGCCATTCCAAAGCCGCAGCCGTCTCATGGCGTTGCCAAGCGACTTGAGCGCGCACGCGCGCCTCGAGGGCCTTGAGGCGCGGCGCCGAAGTTGCATCGAGCGTCCCCAACTCGTTCAGGGCGCGATCGCCATGGCCGAGAGCGCACCAACACAGCGCGCGTTCCGCGCACAGCTCCGGGTCCAGATCACGTCCCACACCGGCCGCTTGGCGCGCCAACTCCTCGCACAGCACCAATCCCAATTCGGCGTGGCCGCGTTCGCGGCACGATCGGGCCCGTTCCACCGCCTCGGCGAGCGTGCAGGCTTCGCTTTCGACGCGATGGGGCAGGCAACGCTCCACGCTTGCGCCTTCGCGTTCGAGCCACGCCAGGCGCCGGGCATGGAGTCGCAGCCACACCGGCGGGCTTAGGTCGCGGGCCCAGGCTGGGCTGGAGCGAAAGGCGAGCTGGACGCCCGCCGGCGCATTGTGCCAGTGGACCATGTGCGCGTTCTTGAGCTCGGCGATTGCACTCGTCAGGCGCTCCTCGTCCAAGTCGGCGCCAAAGCGTGCGGATTCGAGGGAAACGGGCGCGCCTGCAACTCCCAAGGCGCACCACAACTCATACGCTCGATTGCTCACTACCGAGGCCGGCCGCAGCGGTAGCGGCGCCTCCAAGCTGGTGGGCAGTGGGCCCGGCGCCAAGCTGGGCTTGATCCCACCCCAAAGGAACACGCCCATTCGATGCAGCGTCGCGAGAGCCGCATTCATGCCCGCCGCGCTGCCTTGGCTGGAGCGCTCCAGCAACTGCGAAAGCGCGTGCAGGCGTTCCTGCGCTGGGGCCAGGCCGGAGATCTGTTCGAGCAAGTAATTCTCGATGGTCCGCGCATCGATCGCCGGCATGGCCAGTGGAAGGTCTTGGTCCAGCGCTGACTGCTCGAAGTCGCCCGTCGACGGCGCAAGCGCTTGCAGGAATACCACCAAGCGCACTGGTTCGATTGTACCGGCGACGGCGCGCGCCAAAGCAGCTAGGTGTGCGTCGCGCTCCGCCCATTCACCAGTCCAGAAGCAGCAGGCCACGCGGCCATGCATGGCACGCGCCGCGGATCGAGCCCAACTGTCGAGGGACGACGACCCGGCGGAGCCTCGTGCAGCGGGGTGCAATTCGAAGTTGGCCGCCGGCAGGCCCGCCAGCGCCAATTGCAGCGCTACGGCGCCGCTCACGCCCGCGGCGTCTTCCGCGGGTGGCAGCAGCGCCCACACGGTACGAGGTTTTGGTCGCTGGAGTTCGGCGCGCAAGCGTTCCATCCAAGCATCTCGGCCCTGAAGTGCGGGCCAGCACAGGGATCGCGCCGTGTCGAGGCCCAAGTCCTCGATTCCCAGGCGACTGCCTAGATCACTTGCCACTTTGGCTGCGGATGAAGGTCGACGCGCGGGGTCGCGCTCCAGCAAGGCGCCGACGATGTCGCGACTCCAAGCGGGCAAGTCTTCCACTCGCGTTCCCGTAGCCGTGAAGTAATCTTCGCGCGGAAACCGACCGTAAAAATCTCGAGCGCTGGAGCGCGAGCGCAGCAGCACTTCGTGCAGCATGACTCCCAAGGCAAATAGATCCGAGGCGCTGGAGCGCGTGCCCCCCAGGAGCACCTCGGGCGCCAAGTGGAACAAGCTGCCCGAAACTCGGTCGCTGCCCGCCAGCGATTGCCAAGCACCGGCCATTCCAAAGTCGGTCAGCACAGCGCGGGGACCAGCAGGAGTTTGTGCAACGATGATGTTTGCGGCTTTGATGTCGCCGTGCACGAAACCAGCGCTGTGCAACGCGTGTAGCGGCGGCAAGGCATGTGCAATCACGCTCGCGGTCTCGCGCTCGGAGCGCCCCTTGCTCCAGGTCGAGAGCTCGAGGCCTTCGATCCAACTGCGCGTAACCCACAGTCCTTGGCCCGCGCCGAAGCTTCCATGATCGAGCAACTCGGCCAGGCCCGGGTGCCTGACCTTGGCGAGCACGGCCAATTCCGTGGCAGCCTCGCTAGCTCGTTCGTTCGTGGCCACGCGCACGGCTACGGGCCGTGCATGAAACTTGGCCTTGGCTACGCGGCTTCCATCGCGCGCGGGGCCAAGCCAGTTCCAATCCCCGTACGGACCGGCAAGCTCCACGGGCATCGATTCGAGAACGCAGGCTTGCGCCGATCGGCGAGGGTTGCTTGCTGGACTTGAGGCTGGCTGTTCCAAGTTCTTGACAGACCGGTCCATATTCTAGACGAAAGGCCTTCCCGGCTGTGCTATCGGTACTGTCACGGCTGCAGCGAGCGAGCCTACCCACCTGGCATTCAAGGCCCGATTGGCAAGGTTAGGTTAGGATTGGATGTCCAAGCGCATGGTCTTGGGCACGCCGATTGCGGGCACTCAGGGTTTTCACAGAACTCCCAGGGGTGCGGCCGGCGGGCCGACCCCTTCCGAGCACCCAGGCAACCCCTCCCATGAGAACTTTCCCTACGGTCGCCGTTCTCTGCACCGCCTTGTCCAGCGTGACGCGCGCGGACGGTATTGCAGTTTTCTTGGACGAATCAGGCGGCATGGGGAGCGTGGTGCTCATCGATCCCCAAGGCAAGCTACCGCCGGAGTTTCCATCCGGGCTCGGCGGAATTCGTCTCTTGGACTTGGAAGTCAACGGGCGCACCTGGCTCGAGCGCTTCGAACCAGGTCGAGCGTGGCGCAGTGTGGATATCCCGCAGGCAGCGCGCATCATGCTTCCGGCGGGGCAGGGGTCGCTGTACCACTTTTCGCGGCCGGAGGGCGGCGGGCAGTGGACTTATGGGTACTTCGTTCTCGACGAGGCCGGGAAAGCGCGCGTGGTGGTGGATGCAACCGGAACGGGCGCCGCAGCGGACCAGGATCCCTTCCTTGGGCGCGTGGCGATCGCGTCCGACGGCAAGCGCGCCCTCGTCGCAACTACGCTAGACGCGGGGGGCAACTTGCTGGAGGTCGACTTGGAGACCGCCACCGTTCTCGACCGCACCAGTCAAGTGCCTGCGCAGTCGTTCTTCGGTCAGAGCCTGCAGCTAGGATTCGATTGGGGGCTGGCTGTTTCCGCGTCTGGAATTTGGCGTTATGAATTCGCGAGCCAGTTGGATGCAGCTCTGCTCGACTACGCGGGGGCGAGCGCACCCACCGGCTTCACTGGCGAGGTGGTGCTTTCGCGCAACGCACAATTCGCTGCCGCAGTCACCGGGTCGGATCCGAGTGCGCGCGATTTTTGGCTGTTTTCGAAGCAAGGACAGGCGCTGCGCGCGAATTCGCAGCCCATGGCCATCTCGAATGCCGGGTGGTTGCCGGACACGGATCACGGTCCCTACTTGGCGGTCTCCGATGACGGAGTTGCAGGTGCCTGGCGAGTGGAAGGCGCCAAGCGCGAAGCCTTCCTTGCGCATCTGCAGTTCGCGCCCGGCGCCAGCGTGCACGTCACCGCCGATCCTTATTTCATCGACACGCTCGACGAGATCGGCCAGTTCTCCTTCCGACCCGGACTGCGAGTCTTGCAAGCGTTCGTCGGTTCCATTTCCTTGCCCGAAGGAACCATCGAAAATGCAGACCTGTACCAAATGGATCTGGAGTCGGGCGGCGCGCTCAGCCTTACCAATGTGACCCTTACCTCGGGCTCCAATCAGATTCCGTTCCCGGCGGCTGCCATGACTCCAGACCGCGTGCATTGGCTGCCCAGCGAGCAGGCTTTCGTGTTCTTCGCGGAGCAGAGCGGCGGAACGGGAGCCTTGGCGGTAGCACGACCCGGACAAGCGGGTCTGCAAATCCTGCTGAACGACGTGAAAGAGCTGTACGAATTGCAGCCGGCCGGCAACGAGTGGGTCGTTTTCTTGCGCCGCTCGAGCGGTGACAAGCCGTTCCAGGCGTACGAGTTGCCGCAGGGATTGCAGGCCAGTCCGTTGTTGGTTCAAAGCTCACTCGACACGGAAGCCTTCACGCGCTTTTCATCGCGCGACGATGGCGCCGTGGCTTTTTCCCAGTCGTTTTTGACCCACGAATTCCTTTGGGTCTGGAACGCGCCGGCCAATCAATTGACGCTCTTGACCACTCGCGAACTCAACTTCGGTTCGCCGCTCGGAGTGGGACCAAGCGGCGAGTTCACGTTTTCGGTGGGCAGCGCCGGCAATCCGGCTGTTTTCGCGCGCTGGCCCTTTCCGTCATCGGTCAAGCGCCTGCCGCTTGCCCCAGCGCCTGGATTCGTTCTGCCGAGTCGATAGTTCGCGCCCGGCTAGCGCTGGGGGAGTTTGGGGCCGACGGTACCCGGGGGCTCGGACGCTTTGGCTGCAGCTTCACTCGCAGGATCTGTCTGGCTCGTGTCGCGCAGCAAACTCTGCATGCCCGAAACGATGCTCTGCAACTGCCGGCCGGCTTCCTCCGAGTACTTGGGGATAGGGACCTGCAGCAGTTGTCGGGGGCTGGGCACCAAATCGCCCGCGGAAAACCGGCCTTTGGACTTCGGTCGGCGCGCCGGAGCGCCTTGAGCTGTGCTCGGCGCAGCGACCATGCCGGGAGCTTGCTCGTCTTGGTCTGCAAGTGCACCGGATCCCTCGACTCGGTCGCAGGCCTTGAGCAGCGCATGCACATCCGCCCGCGCCGGATCCAGGCTCCCGGCTGCGCTCAAGCTTTCCCTGGCTGCACTGGTGTCACCAAGCTCGATCAGGCAGCGTGCTCGTTCCACCAGCAGGGAAACGTACCGGTCTTGGTCCTCGGCGCGCACCGCCAGCTCCAGGCCCGTGGCGACCAGCGCCAGAGCTTGCGACAAGAAGTTGCGCGACTCGGGCGAGATTCGGAGTCCTTGGTAGTCTGCGGCATTGCGTTTGGCCATGGTGCGCAGGATGCGCGCCGCGTCGAGGCAAGGCGCGGGATCGGATGGGTCCAAGCGTGCGCGCGATCGGTGTTCGACCAGCGCCTGCGCGTATTGCTCGAGCCCAGTCAGCACGGTCGCACGCAGCGCGTGACTGGGCCCAGGCTCCAATCCTTGCAAGCGCGTTTCCATCATGGCGAGCACTTGGCTATGGGCACGATCGCCTAGGCGCTCGTGCATCCAGTGCGCATACAGCCCCAGAGCCTCCTCGTTGATTTGCGGGAAGTCTCTCAAGGAGAATGCTTCGAACAGGTCACTGAGCCGCGCTTCCACGGCGGAGCGCTCTTCATCCGAGGGCGCGTCGTCCCAATCGCGGCGCAATTCCGCCAGCTCGTAGCGCGCGTTCATCAGCAAACGCAGGTGATCGCTTTCGGCCTTTTCGTCCTCCGTCTTCTTGAGCTCCGCGTTGGACTGCTTGAGTTCGCCCGTGCGCTCGTTGAGCTGCTTGCGGCTGCGCCAGGACAGGGAGTACACCCCGATCAAGCCGGCAATCAGGGCCAACACCACGCTCGATTGCAGCGGATTGCGTCGCACCCAGCGTGTCACCGGATCGAAAAACCGCGGTGCGCGCGCGGAAATCGCCGTGCCGGCTTGGACGGCGCGCAGGTCTTCCGCTAGCGCCGCCGCAGTGGCATAGCGCCGCGATGGTTCCTTCTCCAAGCACTTGAGCACCACGGCTTCCAGGTCGCGGGGCACGTCGTCCCGCAGCTTGGCCATGCGCGGCGCATCCTTGTTCAAGATGGCGTGCAAGATGGCCTGGGCGTTGGGGCCCTGGAACGGAGGCTTGTGGGTCAGGAGTTCGTACAGCGTCGCGCCCAGGCCCCAAATGTCGGCGCGTCCGTCGATTTGGGAGGATTCGGCGCGAATCTGCTCGGGGCTCATGTACAAGGGCGTGCCGACCAGGTCGCCTGACTCGGTCATGTCGCCGGCTTCTTCGGCATTGATCGGCCTGGCCAAACCGAAATCGGTCAGGATCACCCGCTGGCCATCGCGCAACAGGTTGGATGGCTTGACGTCGCGGTGCAGCACTCCACGGCCGTGGGCGTGGGCCAGAGCATCCGCCACGTCGATGCCTATCGAGATCACTTCCGCTACAGGCAACGGCCCCACCTTGAGCACTCGGTCCAGCGGCGGCCCCTCGACGAATTTCATCGAGAAGTAGTGCAGGTCGTCCTGGCTGCGCACCTCGAAAATGTCCACCACGCATGGGTGGTTGAGGCGACCCATGGCTTCGGCTTCGCGCAGGAATCGCTTCACCGTGCGTTCGCGCAAGGCCATGCTCGGCGGCAAGATCTTGATCGCCACGCGGCGTCCCAGACCGGATTGGCGTGCCTCGTAGACGATGCCCATGGCGCCGTGGCCTACCTGGCGCACGACTTCGTAATGGACAAGCCGCTGGGCAAGACTCTCGGCCGAGAGTTCGCCGCCCAGTTCGGTGGAAGTAGCCACGGGTCCTGCTAGGCTCCGGCCAGAGCTCGCACCTGCCGGTGCACGGCTAGGACCCCGTCGAGAATGGCCGAGAAATGAGCCAGTTCCACCATGTTGGGGCCGTCAGAAGGCGCGCGATCCGGGTCGGGGTGTACTTCGAAGAAATACCCGTCGACCCAGCCCGTGGCCGCCGCCGCGCGGGCGAGCGCGGGCACCTGGCGGCGATCGCCTCCCGTGGAAGTTCCCATGGCACCTGGTTCTTGTACGGAGTGGGTAGCGTCGAACACGACCGGATGGCCACACTTCGCCAGGTGCGCGAAAGAATTCATGTCCACGACCAAGCGACCATAGCCAAAGGACGTTCCGCGTTCCGTTAGCATGACGTTCGGGTTGCCGGTTTGGGTGCACTTCTTGGCCGCGTGTTGCAGGTCCCAGGGGGCCAGGAACTGGCCCTTCTTCACGTTGACCGTCCGGCCCGTCTTGGCGGCGGCCACGAGCAGATCGGTCTGGCGGCACAGAAAGGCCGGAATCTGGAGCACGTCGGCGACTGTTGCTGCCTGAGCGCACTGCTCGGGTCCGTGCACGTCCGTGAGGATCGGTACTTTGAATTCGCGTTTGACCTCGGCAAGGAGCGCCAAGCCGGCTTCGATCCCTGGGCCGCGTGTCCCGGCAACGGAAGAGCGATTGGCCTTGTCGAAGCTGGATTTGAAGATCCAACGCAGGCTGCGCTCGCTGGCGATGCGGCTCAAAGTCGAGGCGACCTCGAAGGCCAAATCGCGCGACTCGAGTACGCACGGACCGGCAATCAAGAAAGGTTCGCTCGAACTTACGCGATGCGGGCCAACTTGGGCGCTGCGCACGGGAACAAGGGTCGCGTCCATTTACGGTTTGGCCTGCGGTTTTGATGCGGGGAGAGGGGCCGGCACGAGCACGCGCGCGCGACTGCCCGTGACCACGAAATCGACTGGGGTCGTGCCGCCGTATTCCCCGTCGATCTGATAGGGAACGGGCGTACGAGAGGTTACGCGCACGCACCGGGCCTGCCGCAAGTGGCACAGGTTCTTGCGCGGCAAGCCCGTGACGGCGCCCCACATGGCTATGCGTGCCAAGGCGCTCCAGTCGGCGCGCGGGAACAGCAGCACCTCGAACAATCCATCGTCGAAACAGCGTTCGCGGGATAGGCGCATGATGCCACCATAGTGAACGATATTGCTGACCAGGACCAGACCAAAGGTGCCGGGCACTGCTTGGCCGTCGATGGCAACGTCCAGCCGCGGCTCTCGATACTGCCCAAGGGCCCCAAACAAGGCCGGTACATAGGACAGCTTGCGAATCGGTCCACGCCGGCGCCGCTCGAGTTCGCGCAGCGTGGCTCCATCCAGACCGATCCCCGTGACCAGAAACGAGAGTTGGTCGTTGACCCGCGCCAAGTCGATCTCCTGGGCATGTCTGCCAACGATGACTTCCAAACACTTGCCCACGCTGCGCGGAAGACCCAAATCCAGCGCCAAGACATTGGCCGTGCCCAAGGGCATCACCGCCACCGGAACCTGGCGACCAGCTTGGCCTTGGAACACTTCGCGCAGCGTGCCGTCGCCGCCGACGCACACCAGCAAATCGACTGCCGGGTCGAGCTGGCGCACGCGCTCGGTCGCGTCGTTGCGCGCACGCGTGAGAAAGACTTCGCACTGGATCCCGTTGGCCGCCAAGCCGTGCGCGATTTCGTGCGCGAAGGCCGTCCCTCGTCCCCGCCCGGCTACGGGGTTGGCTAGAACCAAGGCTGTC